>JAYTKG010000181.1:0-8291 GCA_043730435.1 Acidimicrobiia bacterium
TTCACTCATTCGTCTCGTAAACCCTCCTCGCCCGGCAGTTCGGCCAAGGGCGCCACGTTCGCGAAGCCGGCCGGTGCCGCAGTGTGCGGCTGCGGGCGCTGCGAGTTGGTCTGTGGCGCCGCGTTCGGTGGGCTCGGCCAGGCTCCCTGCGAGGACGTCACAACCCATTCGTAGGTCGGCTCCGATGCGGCAAGGGCAGGGGTGGATGTGGCGAGCACGGCGGCCACGGCGGCCACGGCGGCCACGGCGGCCACGGCGGCCACGGCGGCCACGGCGGCCGCGGCGGGCGAGTTATTGGGCGAGGAGGGTATAGGCGGGGTTGAGGAGTACGAGGCGACCCCGCTCGTCGTGGGCGACGCCTTCGAACATCACGTGACGGCCATGGGTGATGCCGGGGATTTCGCGTCGGCCGCTGAAGACCGCGACAAGGTCGGCGGTGCCATCGGAGATGACCACTTCGAACGATGGAGCGCCCGAGCGCGGAACGGTGCGGATGCGCTTCACCTCGCCGCCGACGCGGAGTTGCTTGCGTGCTTCGCAGCAGGAAATCTGCTCACACGGCAGGGCCTCGAAGCGTGTCTGCAGCCGTGCCGCGTCAAGCTGTTCTACCGACGAGCCGAGCCGTTTGAACGCCTCACGAATTCCCATGGAGTTGATGTTGTCAGATCGGACCGGGTCACCTCTATACGAGTTCGGTCAGGACCTTGTCCAGGGTTGCTTCCGGGACGACGCCGACGGATCGCTTCGCTTCACCCTTGGAGTTCACGAACACCCAAGCCGGCTGGCCCGGAACACCGAAGTGGGCGTAGAGCGAGTCATCAAGATCGGCCAAGTTGGTGAACGTGAGCTTGTGCTTCTTTACGAAACCTTGGAACGACTTGTCGTCACCCTGCCACGCCACGCCGATGATGTTGACCTTGCCAGCAAACTTCTTTGCGACCACCTCGACCGAGGGGGCTTCGGCATTGCACGTGCCTCAAGTGGGCGCCCAGAACCAGAACGCCGTTGGCTTTCCGGCGAACTCGGCACCGTCGACGCCGCCGCCGCCTACCTTGTTCGTCTTGAAGTTGTAGATCTCAGGTACAGCAGCGGCCGGTGCTGCGGGAGCGGCGGCGGGTTGTGTGGTCGCCGCACTAGGAGCGGCGGCGGGAGGTGCTGCAGTGGTGGCTGCCGGTGCGGTGGTGGCAGCCGGAGCTACGGCGGTAGTGGCTGCCGGTGCGGTGGCGGTGGTCGCAGCCGGTGCCGCCGCGGGCCCGGCTGTGGTAACCGCCTTGCTGGACCCACAACTGGCAAGAGTCAAAAGGAGACCGCAACTCAGCGCCGAAGCGCTACGAATATTCATGTTTGAAAGTGTAGAAGAGCCCTCGGAATCGGTGTGGGCAGGGGCGAAAGAGTTTCGCAAATGTTTCGCGGCCGATCTGACGAAATAGTCAGATATGAATTCGGCCGCAGTCCTCCCTACGATGCATGTGTGAGCACCCGCAAGCTGATCCTGACCGCGATCGCCTGTGGCCTGGCCATCTTGATTGCCGGAGGATTCTTCCTCTTCAGAACGCTCGGTAACAAGGACGCGCTCACAGTGAAGAACGCCGCCGTGGGCGACAGCCGCACCGTCGCGGGTGCCGAGGTACGAGTTACAGCCTGGCGACGCAACAGCGCCCAGATACTGGCGACGGTCTCGGTGAAGGTAACCGACGTGGATGCCCGCACGTCTTCAGCCGAGGCGCCGTGGACGATGCTGATCGGCACCCAGTCGGCACCCGTCGCCCCAGGCGGCCTCGCACCCGACGAGTTGCCCTGCCGGGGAATCAACCTCACGCAGGGAATCCCGGTCACGTGCGTGCTGGCGTTTCCCGACACGAAGGGCACGCCCTACCTGGCTTTTTCCCATGCCGGAAAACAGGCGCAGTGGCTGTTAGCGGCCTGACGAGTTTCCCGACGAGCTTGATAACCTGCACAGCGGCCTAGGAGGAATGCATGACGGATACGGCGCAGACTGCGTTTGACGTAGTGGTAATCGGTGGAGGACCTGGTGGGTACGGCGCTGCGCTGTATGCCGCGGGCGTCGGGCTGAACGTCGCCCTCATCGAGCGGGACACAGTGGGCGGCACGTGCCTGTTGCGCGGTTGCATTCCCGCCAAGGAGTTTCTGGAGACTGCTGCCACCTTCCGCCACGTCAAGCACGCGGCCGAGTTCGGTGTGAACTCAAGCGAGCCGACCGTCGACTTCGCCGTCAGCCAGGCCCGCAAGCAAAAGGTTGTTGCCGGTTTGGTGAAGGGTGTGGCCGGGCTGCTGAAGGGCCGCAAGGTCACCGTGTACAACGGCGTTGGTTCGCTGTTCGCTGACCGCACCGTTGCCATCACCAACGATGCAACGGGCGAGCGTGCGGTCATCACCGGTCAGCACGTCATTCTGGCATCAGGATCGCTGCCCCGTACCATCCCGGGTTTCGAACCGGGCGGACCGATCATGACGTCCGATGAAGTGCTCGACCTCGCCCACATCCCTGCCCGCATGGCCGTCATCGGTGGCGGCGCTATCGGCTGCGAGTTCGCTTCCACGTTCGCCGATCTCGGCTCCAAGGTCACCATTCTCGAAGGCCTGCCCAAGATTCTTCCCGGTTGCGATACCGATTGTGCCGATGTGGTGGTGCGCGTCTTCAAGAAGAAGGGCATCGACATCCGCACCGGGGTAAAGGTCACCGGCCACACGCTCAACGGGTCAGGCGGCACCACCGTGCAACTCGAAGGCGCAGATGGCCTTGAGGTCGACGCCGTCGTGGTTTCGGTCGGTCGTCGCCCCTTCGCCGATCTACTCGGGCTAACGGGCACGGCGGTCAAAGTGTCCGATCGTGGTTTCGTCGATGTCGACCAGTACTGCCGCACGGGTGAGCCGGGCGTGTTCGCCATTGGTGACCTCATCAACACACCGCAGCTCGCGCACGTCGGATTCGCCGAGGCGATCATGGTGATCAAAGTCATCCTGGGCGAGACCCCCATGCCGATTGCCTACGACCGGGTGCCGTGGGCCATCTACTGCCACCCCGAGGTTGCGTTCGCCGGGCACAGCGAGGCCTCGGCGAGGGAAGCCGGCATCGATGTCGTCGTCAGCAAGCACCAATTCCGCGGCAACAGCCGGGCGCTCATCATCAACGAGCCAGACGGCCTGGTGAAGGTCATCGCCCGTAAACTTCCCGATGGCACCGGCGGCCAGATCCTCGGCGTCCACATGGTCGGCCCGTGGGTCACCGAGCAGCTTTCGGGCGGCTACCTCGCGGTCAACTGGGAAGCCACCGTGCGCGAAACCGCCGAGTACCTCATGCCGCACCCATCGTTGTCGGAGTTGTTCGGCGAAACTGTTCTGTCCCTCACCGGCCGCAGCCTTCACGGCTGAGCCTGATTTAGGAGTCTTTCCATGGCCGATGTCACCATGCCCCAGTTGGGCGAAACCGTTACCGAAGGAACCATTACCAAGTGGTTCAAGCAGGTGGGCGATACCGTCAAAGCAGACGAGCCGTTGTTCGAAGTGTCCACCGATAAAGTCGACACCGAAGTCCCCTCGCCGACCGCAGGGGTGCTCACCGAAATCCGTGCCGCCGAAGGTGACCTCGTGCAGGTCGGCGGTGTGATCGCCGTCATCGGTGAGGCAGGTGCAACTCCCGCTCCCGCTGCCCCGGCCGCGCCTGCTCCCGCCGCGCCT
The DNA here is from genome assembly GCA_043730435.1 of Acidimicrobiia bacterium. GTDB lineage: Bacteria > Actinomycetota > Acidimicrobiia > Acidimicrobiales > Ilumatobacteraceae > JANMCE01. Next base: position 3,700 of record JAYTKG010000181.1, read on the forward strand.
GCTCCCGCCGCGCCTGCTCCCGTCTCGGCACCGGCTGCGCCGGTCGCAGCGGCTGCGCCGGTCGCAGCGGCTCCTGTTGCGCCTCCGATTCCGCCGCCCGCGGCAGCTGAACCGGCCCCGGTTCCTGCCCCGCCTGCTCCTGTTGCGCCAACTGCCGTCGCGGTTGACTCGGTGACCGACAACCGGCTGTTGTCACCGGTTGTCCGCAAGCTGGTAAACGAGCATGGTCTGAATCCGGCCTCCATCGTCGGCACCGGAGCAGGCGGACGCATCACCCGTGAAGACGTGCTCAACCACATCGATTCGAACGGATCATCCACTCCGGCTCCGGCCGCAGTAGCGCCGGCTGCCGCAGCGCCCGCGGCCCCGTCGGCATCGCTTCCGGCAGTAGCCACGGTCGCTGCCGTTGCCTCCATGCCCGCCCCGACACCGGCCGCGCCGGCCATCTTCGCCGGCGAGCGGGACAACTCCGTTTCGCTGTCGAAGATCCGCCGCCTCACCGGCGCCCACATGGTGAACTCGTTGGCCGTTGCCCCCCACGCGTTCAGCGTGGTCGAGGTGGACTACGCCAACGTCGACGCCACTCGCGCCAAGGTCAAGGCGTCGTGGAAAGAGGCCGAAGGTTTCAGCCTCACCTACCTTCCGTTCATCAGCCGAGCAATCATCGATGCCATTGCCGCCTTCCCGCACATGAACGCCAGCGTCGGCGCCGACGAACTCATCGTGCACAAGTTCGTCGACCTCGGCATTGCCGTCGACCTCGACTACACCGGCCTGCTCGTTCCGGTCGTGCGTGACGCCGAGTCCAAGCGCCTGCGTGCGCTGGCCCGTGAGATCAATGACCTGGCCAACCGCGCCCGCAACCGCAAGCTGTCTCCTGACGAGATTTCGGGTGGCACGTTCACCATCTCCAACAACGGTTCGGCCGGTTCGGTGCTCACGTCGGCCATCATCAATCAGCCGCAGGTGGCCATTATTTCCACTGACGCCATCAAGCGTCGCCCCGTCGTGGTCGATGTTCCCGGTGGCGGCGAATCCATCGCCATTCACTCCGTCGGCAACATCGCCATGAGCTGGGATCACCGGGCGTTCGACGGTGCCTACGCCGCCGGCTTCCTGGTGAAGATCAAGGACATCCTCGAGAACCGGGACTGGAGTTCCGAGCTGTGAGCAACACGGCCGGGCCACTGCATGTGCGGTGGCTTGGCCGCGTGCCGTATCGGGAAGCGCTTGACCTACAGCAAGCGCTGTTCACCCACGGTTCGCAAAATCACCTGCTGCTACTAGAACACCCGCACGTGTTCACCCACGGCCCGTCAGCCGATCTCGCCACCAATGTTTTAGTTGCACCTGCAACTGTTTCCGCTGAACTGGTGAGCGTGAACCGCGGGGGAGATGTCACCTATCACGGGCCGGGACAGTTGGTCGGCTATCCGATCTTGTCGTTGGCACCGAAAAACGGTCGCACCGGCGGGCTCACCGACTCGGTCAAGTACGTGTGCTCGGTGGAGCAACTCATCATCGACACGCTGGTCGAGTTGGGTCTGCCTAACGTCGGTCGTCTACGCGAATACCCCGGGGTGTGGGTGGACCCTGCCGGCGCGAACCCGCGCAAAATCTGCGCCATCGGTGTGCGCCTCAGTCGCAACCGCACCATGCACGGATTCGCCCTCAACATCACGACCGACATGCGCTATCTACGGGACTACATCGTGCCGTGCGGCATCGCTGACCGTCCCGTCACGTCGTTGACCGAGGAAGGCATCAACGTCTCGATGCAGCAGGTGGCCGACATCATCGCCCGCCGGGCGGCCATGTTGTGGGGCGAGGACGGGCGATCGGAACGGGCCGACGTGGCCTGGAAGGAACGGCCCGAGGATCTGTCACTGTTCTCCCGCGGTATGGGTCCTGGCGAGCGAGCCGTCGCCCGACTGCAGCGCGCCGGGGTGTCCGACGGTCTGTCCATCCAGTCCCGTAAGCCCGAGTGGATGCGGGTGCCGCTCAAACTCGGCCCCGACGTCATGCAGCTCAAGCACACCGCACGCGATCTCGGCCTGGTGACGGTGTGCGAAGAAGCCGGTTGCCCGAACCTGAGCGAATGCTGGAGTGAAGGTACGGCCACGTTCATGATTCTGGGTGAGCGCTGCACCCGAGCGTGCGGGTTCTGTCTCATCGACACGTCCAAGCCGATGGCGCCTGACCAGACCGAACCGGAGCGCGTGGCCGAGGCGGTTTCCCGTATGGCCCTCGGCCACGCCGTACTCACCATGGTGGCCAGAGACGATTTGGCCGATGGCGGCGCCTCCGCCGTCGCCGCCACCATTCACGCCATTCGCGAACGCACACCCGACACCGCTGTCGAGGTGCTCATCTCCGACCTCAAGGGCGAGAGCGCATCGCTCGACATTGTGCTCGCAGCCCGGCCCGACATCGTCAATCACAACCTCGAAACGGTCGCTCGCCTGCAGCGCGCCGTCCGCCCGTCGGCTGGATACGCCCGCAGCCTTGCGTTGTTGTCGCGAGCGAAACTTGCAAAGGCAACAACCAAGTCCGGCCTCATGGTCGGCCTGGGCGAATCCGACGAGGAGATCGCCATGGCGCTCGCCGATCTCGCGTCGGTTGGTTGCGACATTGTCACCATCGGCCAGTACCTCCGCCCGACCACCCACCACCTGCCCGTCGCCCGATGGGTCGAGCCCTCCGTGTTCGCCGAGTACAAGCGCATCGGCGAAGCGCTAGGCATCCGCCACGTCGAAAGCAGCCCCCTCACCCGCAGCAGCTACCACGCCAAATCCGCTGGCCAGGCCGTTGGAATGCCTCGTTCGGTCGCCGGCTGATTGGCTTCGCTCGGTCGCTACCGCTCCTTTTCACTCAGCCAATCAGCTAGCGAGCAAACGAAGCGTGTTACGGAGTGTCGGGACGGCTGAAGGCGGCGGGGTCGGTGTCGGGGGACAGGGACTTCAGCGTGATGGTGGCGTCGTTGCGTTCGAGGCGGGCGAGTTGGCCGGTGGGTAGGACGCAGTAGCTATCGGCAGCCTTGCCGTTGGGGAAGTTGACGCACGTGGTGTTCAGCAGCTCGAACGCTTCGCTCGACGGATAAAGCGTTGTCTTCGCAGCCGGGCCGGCGAGACGAATACGCGTGGCCGGAGCCGCCCGATCAAAGGTACTGGTAGCGCCCGGGATGTTGCTGACCCGTTGTTCAAGAACGCCCGGCTCGCACGTCTTCTTCGTGAGGTTGCAGGTGACGTCGGTCGCGCCGTGGAGGAACCGCACCTCGCCAATGGTGACCGAGCGTTGGCCGGGCTGCTGCACAACGATGGCCTCCACCTCCTGCTTCCCGGTGGTCGGGGTGATCACGTACTTGGCCGTGTAAGTGAGCTTCTCGCTGGCTTCGAGCGGAATGATGACGGCGTCGACTGCGGCGATGCCGAGCGCTTGCCGATCAAGGGGTTTGGCGGCGTCGACGGCGCTCGCGCCGAGCACGGGTCGCTTGCCGGTCACGCAACCCGACGCAATGGTCGTAAGCGCGACCAGGGCCAGAGCGGCGGATCCGAAGGAACGGGGAAGGCAGGGGGACACGCAGCAAGCCTATGGCGGCCGCTGCCGTTGTGGTCTCCACGGCTTCGCTCACAGGGGGCGCAGGTGTCTAACCTGGCCAGGCCGTGATACGACTCGATGCCGCCACCGTCTTACTGCAGTGGGCGACCGGAGGTCTGGCCTTCCTGTGGGTCACCACCCGCCATCGCGCCGTCGGCATCGGCTACGGCTGGCTGCTTCGAGGCACCTATCTTCTCCTGGCGGCAGTCGGCCTGGTGCTCGGGTTGCGCATCCGTACGGTCATTGGCCGAGAGCTCGGGTTAGCCGGGGTAGTGCTCGCCGCGCTCGTCGCGTTTGCGGTGTCGGTTCAGCGCCGCAAAGCCGGCGTGTCGGGCCAGATCGCAGGTCTCGACCTGATCGCACCGATGGTGGGTGCCATCGGCCTCGTTTTCGCCGGTGCTTCTTCCGGCGGAAATTCGGCCCTCGCCATTGCCCGCACGCTGGCTGGCGCGGCGTTCCTTGGCGCCGTGTCCGACGCCATGCTGCTCGGGCACTGGTACCTGGTGCAGCCGGGGCTGCCCCGCAAGCACATCAGCGAACTGGTCACGTGGCTGGCCCGAGTCTGGCCGATCGAGGTCGGGCTGTTGCTCATCCCCACCGGAATGATCAGCGTGTTCAACGGCACCATTAACGACGGCTGGCACGGTCTGCTGGGTTGGATGTGGATCGCCTGTGCGGTGCTCACCATCGGCCTGTGCTTCGTGACCAAAGCGGCGCTGAAAGAGAAGGAATACTCCGCGGTCATGGCGGCCACTGGGCTGCTGTATCTGGCAATTCTGACGGCGTTCGGCACCGATCTGGTGGCTCGCGCCGTATTAGCCGGGTAGTGCGGTTCACAAAAGCGGTGAAAAGGGGCAAACTGTAGCTATGCCTCGCCCAGTGTGGAGTGGGACGGTCAGCTTCGGGCTGGTCACGATCCCCGTCAAGATGTTCAACGCGGTCAGCCGCAAGTCGGTGTCGTTCAATCAGCTCGACAGCCGCTCCATGGCCCGCAT
>JAYTKG010000182.1:0-4582 GCA_043730435.1 Acidimicrobiia bacterium
CATCAACGATCCGCACCGTCACGCCGGGCAGCACTTTGCCGATGGAACCGAGCCGCGGCGCGGTGGCCATCGACGTCGTGACGACAGGAGATGCTTCGGTGAGGCCGTAGCCCTCACGCAGCGGTACGCCACTGCGATCGGCGAACGCTTGGGCATCATCTTCGGGCATGCGCGCCGCGCCGGTTAGGGCGAGCCGCACCTTGGCGAAGGAGGTCGTGGTGACGTCAGGAGTGGTCGACCACGCAATCCACATAGGTGGCGCGCCGGGGACGATGGTGACACCTTCCTCCACGATCGTCCGCACCGTTTCGACCGGGTCGAAGCGGTTGACAAGTACCACGCTGGCGCCGCCGATGAGGGCCAGACCGAGCGCCACGTTGAGTCCGAAGATGTGGTGAAGCGGCAACACGTTGAGCACGACATCGCTCGGGCGAATAGCGTCGCCGAGGCCGAGATTCTGCTGCAGGTTCGACAACAGATTGCCGTGACTCAACATGGCCGCCCGAGAAGCACCTGCCGTGCCCGAGGTAAACATCAACACCGCAAGCGTGTCGGGGTCTTGTTGTTCAACGGCAGCAGGCGCACCGGTCAGATCGGAGATGGCCACTGCGTCGACGCCCTCGGGGGCATGGCCACCGCGACCAATGAGTGCCAGGGTGGCACCGACGGTGTCCATCTCATGACGAATGGCCGGGGGCGGTGCTTGCGGGTTGAGTAAGACAGCCACAGCACCCATGCCGATCAGCGCTAGGTAGGCGACCACCATCTCTGCCGAGTTCTCGCCGAGCACCGCAACGTGGTCGCCGGGCTGCACACCAATCACCTTCAGACCGCCACGAGCAACAGCGACTCGCTGCCGAAGCGCTGCATAGGTCAGCCGCTCTTCGCCATCGATCAACGCGAGCGCGTCGTCGGGATGCCCATCGATGATCGCAGCGAGATTCATACCGTTGTGCAGGCTATATCGGTTCGGTCCGCCCGGCCGTTGGTCATGCACCTGCCCCTGATGGCGGGTGTCGGCAGTCACGCAGTTGGGGTGATGGTCGTGCCGTTTGGTCGTTGGATGTGCCAGTTGCCGTTGGTGTCTCGAGAGGTGTGGTAGCCGTTTTCTTTGTATCGGTTGTGGCGGCCGCAGAGGGGCGCGCCGTTTCCTGCGGAGGTGTCTTGGCTGGTGCGCCATGGTGTGACGTGATCGGCCTGGCATCGGTTGGATGGGATGTCACATCCGGCCCACACGCAGGTCGTATCCAAGGTTTGGATCATTCTGCGTAACGGTCCGGTGAACAAGCGAGTCTTCTGCGATATCGAGGCTTCGGACGCACCGAGCACGACTCGTCGTATATGCCCCGCCATCGCTGCGGCTAACGCGGCACCTGCGGTGAGAGTGGTGCCACCAAGCGTTTCGCACTGCCACCGTCGATAGCGTTTCGGATCGAATACCACTTCCTCACCGGCGATGTCGGCAAGGCCGGCTCGGTAGGCGTCCTCGCTCATGATGATCGTCACCAACGGCTCGGGCCGTTGCGCATCAGCAGGGGTGGATGCAGCGTTCACGAAGATGGTGTAGAACGCGTCCGCCCGGCGTTGCGCTTCGGTGCGAGCCAGGTCGGCCGGGGTGACGTTGTCACCATGCTCGGCTTTCGCAGCAGCCCAGTCGACCAAACGTTCGGTTGCGGTGAAACGATCGTGGATTTCTTTGATCGCAGCACCCTGTTCAGGGCCGGAGATGCCGTCGATCTTGAACCCACCATCAAACTGCGGGGTGATCCGCAAATCACGATGCTGATGCAGCGAATCGTGGCGCTGCTTGATCCCTTCCGCGTCCGCGACCGACAGCCAGTGTTGGACGGCGATCTCGGACTGTCGAGCCGTCAACTCACGTTCGTGTTCGAGGAGTAAGGCTTCTGACTCGGCGAGCTGATGTCCGCAGCGTGGGTTCCGGAACGCGCGTGACAACTCGAAAACTTGATCCTGACCAATCTGCCCGGCCCGATACCGGCATGCGGTCTCATCGAGCGTGCGGAACATTTTGGCGAACGCCACCCTGCGGTGTGCTTCACGACCCGACGTGCGACACGTGAACGCAACCCACGTCTTCGCGGACGAGTGTCCATCCTCCGCGTACAGACCGTTACGGTCCACAACATCAACGACGGCGATCTTCAACGCATCAAGCTTTCGACTGACACGCTCCAAGGTCCCGGCGAACGCTGCAGCCTCGTGGGCGGTCAGAAACTCGTGATCAGAGGCGAGCATTTTGTCCAATGCCTCATCCAACACAGCCGCCGTTTCCATAGCCATATTGTACAGGTCGGAACACGCGTTCGCCACTCATAAACAGTCAAGAAAACCCCTATTGAGCAGGACTTTCAGCACCCACAACACCACCGCAAGCGACCCTTAAGGCCGAACCCGAGCCCCGCATATAAGAGCGTCTGATTTCCGCTAGCCATCGTCGTCAAAGGGGACGAGAATGGTGGCGTGGACGATGACGCTCGGTACCGGGCAGTGCTTGGGAAGGATGCCCGCTTCGACGGGTGGTTCTTCACCGCAGTGACATCGACCGGCATCTACTGTCGGCCAAGCTGTCCGGCGATCACGCCGAAGCGGGTAAACGTTCGCTTCTACCCGACATCTGCGGCCGCCCAGCAGGCTGGGTTCCGAGCCTGCAAACGGTGTCGGCCTGATGCCACACCGGGTTCGCCGGAATGGAACAGCCGGGCCGATCTGGCTGGTCGAGCGATGCGACTCATTGCCGACGGAACGGTCGACCGCGACGGTGTGAGTGGCTTGGCCGAGCGGCTGGCGTACAGCGAACGCCAGCTCAATCGTGTGCTCACGGCAGAGGTCGGCGCCGGGCCTCTTGCCCTCGCTCGGGCACAACGAGCGCAGACAGCGCGCATCCTCATCGAGACGACCGATCTGCCCTTCACCGAGTCGGCCTTCGCGTCAGGCTTCGCCAGCATCCGCCAGTTCAACGACACCATCCGCGAGGTGTACGCCGCGACCCCCACCGAACTCCGCTCAAGGCGCAGCGCGGCTGCAGCCGCGCCCGGTCACATTCGTTTGCGCCTTGCGGTGCGAGCGCCGTTCGATGGTGATGGTCTGTTGCAGTTCCTCGGCGACCGCTGCATCTTCGGCGTCGAAGAGGTCCTGGGCGGCACCTACCGCCGCACGCTTCGCCTGCCGCACGGTCACGGCATTGTGGCTCTCACGCCATTGCCAGATCACGTCGATTGCGACCTTCAACTCGCCGATCCACGAGACTTGGCCGCCGCGGTGCAACGGAGCCGACGACTCTTCGATCTCGACGCCGACCCGGTGTCCATCGCCGAAGCTCTCAGTGTTGATCCGTTACTGGCGCCGCTCGTCATGAAGTACCCCGGCCGCCGCTCCCCCGGTCATGTTGACGGCACTGAACTGGCGGTTCGAGCGGTGCTCGGTCAGCAAGTGAGCGTGGCCGGCGCCCGCACACAGTTGGGGCGTCTCACGGCTCGACTCGGCGAACCGCTGACCATTGCCGATGATGCATTGACCCACGTCTTCCCCGATGCCCACGCCATCGCCCAGAGCGATCTGGCATTGCTCGCCATGCCCGTCGCCCGCTGTCGAGCGCTGGTTGGTATGTGCGCAGCAGTAGCCGACGGCCGCGTCACCATCGACCCCGGTGTGGACCGCGACGAACTCGACGCAGCCCTCGTTGCCCTACCCGGTATCGGGCCCTGGACCGCTGCGTACGTGCGCATGCGAGCGCTGGGTGACCCCGACGTGTTCATGCCATCGGATCTCGGGGTGCGTCACGCCCTCGAACGACTCGACCGACCCGGCGACCCTAAATCCGCCGCAACACTCGCCGAAACCTGGCGACCGTGGCGCAGCTACGCCCTTGCGCTGCTCTGGGCATCACTTTCCTGAAAGGACCACACCCCATGTACTCCGCCTTGTTCCAATCCCCCGTCGGCCAACTCACACTGGTCGCATCCGACGCCGGACTACGCGCCATTCTCTGGCCCACCGAAAAGCCTGGCCGTGTGAAGCTGCCCGACATCAACCGAGGTGACCACCCGGTACTGCACGCCACGGCCACGCAGTTGACCGAGTACTTCGCCGGGAACCGTCAAAAATTCGACCTCCCGCTCGATCTTCACGGCACGCCTTTCCAGATAAAAGCCTGGCGTTCCCTCGCCGACATCCCCTACGGAACCACCGCCAGCTACGCCGAACAGGCCGATCGCCTCGGTGCGCCAAAGGCCGTGCGGGCCGTCGGTTCTGCCAACGGTCGAAACCCGATCTCCATCGTGCTTCCCTGCCATCGCGTCGTCGCATCAAACGGTTCGTTGGCGGGTTTCGCCGGGGGCCTCGACGCCAAGGGCTGGCTGTTGGAGTTCGAGTCTCGCTGATCGACGTCGATCTGGCGACTGCCTACTTGAAGAACAGTGAGAACGCTGCCGCGCCGAAGATGGCGGCAAGTAGCAGGACGATTACAAGGGTGGTGGCGGGACGCATCGACATTCAGCCTAGCGACGGGTCGGGAAGCCGACCGCAGTGGCGAAACCCTGCGGGCCATCGGACTTTGACAGGC
>JAYTKG010000183.1:0-19269 GCA_043730435.1 Acidimicrobiia bacterium
GGGCGGCTCCGGCGCACGCACGGTCGACAGTCACATTCGAGCGCTGCGCCGCAAGCTCGGCGAGGATGTCGTTCGCACGGTTCACGGTGTCGGGTACGCGGCGGGAAAGCCGTCTTGAACCCGCTCGGGTTCACGCGCTCGATCAAGACGAAGTTCTCCATCGTGATCCTTGCGGCCATCGGTACTGCGGTCATCACCAGCCAGGTCGGCTACTTGTTGGGTTGGCCGCTCTGGGTACGGCCGACGGTCGCCGCCGCAGTGTCGCTCATCGCGGTGCCGTTCTTGGCGAAGGGTATGACGAAGCCGTTGCGTGACATGTCCAAGGCCGCTCGCCACATGGCCACCGGCGACTACACCCAACGCGTGGAAACCTCGTCGGTGGATGAGGTCGGTCAGCTCGCATCGGCCTTCAATTCGATGGCCGAAGCCGTGGCCGACGCCGACCGCCAGCAGCGCGACCTGATTGGCAACGTATCCCACGAACTGCGCACGCCCATCGCCGGTCTACGCGCCACCTTGGAGAACATCATTGACGGCGTGACCGAGCCAACGCCTGAGGTTCTTTCCACCATGGCCGGCCGCGTGAACCGCCTCGAACGACTGGTGTCGGACCTGCTCGATCTCTCGCGGCTTGAGGCTGGTATGGCGCCACTCGTGACATCAGAGGTCAACCTCCGCGACATCGTTGACGGTGCTGTCGAGGAGTGCACGGCAGCCCATCCGGCGGCCTGCATTGCGATCGCGATGCCGGACGATACGTTGCTCACCGCCGATCCCGAGCGACTACATCAGATCGTGTCGAACCTGCTTGCGAACGCCATCGCGCACGGCGGTGGACTCATCGATATCTCCAGCGTTGCCACTGCCAGAAACGTCACACTGACCGTCGCCGACCAGGGCCGCGGCCTTGACGGTGACACCAATCGATTGTTCGAACGGTTCTACCGAGCCGACAACACACATACCGGCACCGGACTCGGCCTCGCCATCGTGCGGTGGATCGTTGACCTCCACGGCGGCACCGTCCGTGCCGAACCGAATCAGCCGACGGGCGCCCGTTTCATCGTCACCTTGCCCACCACCTGACCGACTACTTCGAGGAGCACCACCATGACCTTCCCGCCACCTTCCTTCGTCGCGCCCACACGACCCCCGGTCCACGTTCCCAAGAAGCCGAAGGCGCGTCAGGTCGCCGAATGGTCAGGGCGCGATGCCCGCAGTGCGGTCATTGGCATGTTGGCCGTTGGACTCACCGTTGATCTCGCGGCCCACAGTCACCTGATCGGTGCGGCTGGCGTGATCGCGGTCACCGTGGCGTGTTTTGCACTGTTGCGGTCCGGTCGTCTCTCGCCGAGGGGGCGGGGCGCGTTGTTGATGGTGGTTGGGTTGTCGCCGTGGTTGGTCCTCCGCATGAGCCCCTGGTTGATCACACTTAACGCGCTGGCAATGGCTGGACTTCTTCTGCTCGCCCTGACCCGGTCACATCGGCTGACCTCGTTGTTCAATGGTCTGGGAGCAACCCCAAAAACCACCACCAGCATCGCCCGATCCGCGGTACCCGAAGCCAGCCGAAGCACGGGCAAGGCCTACGGTCGGGCGCTCCTGGTTGCCCTTCCGTTGAGCGGCGCGGTGCTGCTCTTGCTGGCATCGGGCGATCGGTTCTTTGCGTCGTGGCTGGGGTTGAGTGCAGTGGGCGAGCGCATCGTGGACGCCATGTGGGTCACCGTCATCGGCCTCGCGTGGCTGGTCTTCGTGGCGACATCACAGCAAACGGTCGAACCAAAGCGGGCCGTCAGCACATCGAAGCACCGTGGCGTGCAGACCGAGGCGACAGTGACCCTCACGGCAGTGGCGATTGTGCTCGTCGGTTACGTGGCCTCGCTCGTCGTTGCCGCGTTCGGCGGCCAAGCGTATGTCGAGCGCCGCGCCGGTCTGACCTATGCGAACTACGCCCGCAGCGGCTTCTTTCAGCTTGTCGTGGTCGTGATGATCATTGCGGCGACCCTGCTGTACTTCCGTCCGGCCATCACCAACGGCGCAGCACGGCTGCGTGTGCTCACTGTTGTCACCTCTTCGGGCACGATCGCTATGGCTGCGGTTGCCGTGGTCAGGCTGCAGACCTATCGATCGATCTTCGGACTCACCATGCTGCGCTTTGGCACCACTGTCGTTGCCACGTGGCTCGGAGTCGTCGTGTTCCTGGTTGCCGTAGCCCTCACCCAACCGCGCCTCTACCGCCAGCTTGGCGTGGCCGTGCTCCTCACCGCGTACGCTGCGGTAGCATACGGCAATTGGGCCAATCCCGAAGCCATTATTGCCCGGGAGAACATCGCTCGTATCGACTGGTCGACCGGCACGACCCGGTCTCCAACGGGCGCCGAGTTTGATGGCAACTACCTCTCCAGCCTGTCCGACGACGCCGTCCCAGTGCTCGTGCAACGCCTCGGTTCGCTGCCTCCGCAGCAGGCTGCGGCACTCACCGAGCGGTTGTGCGACGTACCCCGACGACTGGACGGAGGATGGTCGTGGAACCTCAGTCGGGCCGACGCCTACGACGCTCGCCGGGTGCTCTGTCACTGGCAATGACGTTGATCGTGTCGCATTCGATAACGTCCGGTTGTGGACCTTCGCCGACTGAGCTATTTCGTGGCCGTCGCCGAGGAGCAGCATTTCGGCCGGGCTGCAGCACGACTTCACATTTCGGCTCCCCCACTGTCGCAGCGCATCCAGGAGCTCGAGGCCGAGTTGGGTCTGCCGCTGTTCGAACGGACCAGCCGTAAGGTTTCGCTCACACCGGCGGGCGAGCGGCTTCTGCCCGAGGCAAGGGCGGTGCTGCGGGCGGTCGAGCGGTTCCGGCTTTCGGCCAGCGAACTACTCGATGACGACTCTTTGCCTTTCGCCTATTGCAACGGCAGTGAGTATCCCGCCCTACAAATCGCCAAGAGATTTCATCAGGCCCATCCAGCCATCGCAGTGAGGCCGGCGGCTTTCACCTCGCTGCGCACCTTCGAAGCAATCCGCTCCGGGCGCATGCGTGTCGGCATCGTGCACGCGCCCGTGCCTCCCACGCTGAGCTCACGGCCTCTTGCACGAATTCCGTTTAGCTACATCGCTATTCCCGAAGGCCACCGACTGGCTGCGCAAGAAGTTGTAGCTGCAACCGATTTGGAGGGCGAGCCGGCGCTCTTGGTTGAGCGGGCAGAGGCACCGACGTACCACGACGAGACGCTCGCCTACTGCAGCAGCCTCGGGGTTCGCCCTGCGTGGGTATTCCATGTTGCGACGCAGGTAGAACGCATGCTCGACATGGTGTCAGTGGGCACCGGGCTCGGTTGGCTCAATGCATGGCAGGCCGAACACGTCTCACGAGACGGCGTTGTCGTCCGACGGCTCTCCCCGGTCACCCGGTTCGATGACCTGCACATCGCCTGGCGCAAAGACGATGCGTCCTCGGCCGTGGCCGACTTCGTGCAGCTGGCCGTGGCGTTCTGCCAGGCGTGATCGGCCGACTCCGCTGATACCGTGATCGCCGTGACTGCGCTCTCCGTTCCCCTCTCGGTGCTCGATCTCAGCCCTATTCCTGACGGATTCACTGCGGCAGATGCGCTGCGAAACTCAATCGACCTGGTGCAGCAAGCCGAGCGCCTCGGGTACACCCGCTATTGGGTGGCCGAGCACCACAATCACCCGGGCGTCGCCTGCACCTCTCCCCCCGTGCTGATAGCGCATCTTGCGTCTGCCACGACGACCATTCGGGTCGGAGCGGGCGGCGTGATGTTGCCCAACCACTCGTCCCTTGTTGTGGCTGAGCAGTTCGGCATGCTTGAAGGCTTGCACCCAGGCCGCATCGATCTCGGCCTCGGTCGTGCTCCCGGTACCGACCAACTCACGGCGACGGCACTTCGCCGAGCACCGCTCACAGCCAAGGACGACTTCCCCGAACAGTTCAACGATCTCATCGGATACTTCGAGGGCACCCTGCCGCCCGACAACCCATTCCACCGGGTGAAAGCCACCTCAGCCATCGGCAACATGCCAAAGATCTGGATGCTCGGTTCCAGCGACTACGGCGCTCACGCTGCGGCGCTGCTGAGCCTTCCGTACTCGTTTGCACACCACTTCGCCGCCGACAACACCATGCTTGCGCTTCGCACGTACCGGTCACACTTTCGACCGTCGGATGAGATGCCCACGTCGTACGCATCTATCGGCGTAAACGTCGTGTGCGCACCGACCGATGAGGAAGCCGATTGGCTGGCCGGCTCCGGTCGCTTGGCCGTGTTGCGCCTTCGCACGGGCCATCCGTCTGCCTTCCCGACACCTCAGGCTGCAGCCGACCACCCCTACTCGCCGATGGAGCGCCAGCAGATCTCGGCGTGGACAGCGGCCCACGTGGTCGGCAGTCCGGCGACCGTTGTCGCCAAGTTGCAGGAACTGGTCGATCACACGCAGGTTGACGAGTTGATCGTCACTACCATGGTGCACGATCACGCCGCCCGTGTGCGCTCGTTCGCGCTCCTGGCCGAAGCTGTAGGCCAGTCGACATCGTCGACCCGCGCTGCCGCCTAACGCTCCTTACCAGTCCCGAACGCCACCGGGGCGCGGGTGCGTTCGCCGCGGTAGGTTGCCGATGTGAATGACCCGTCGGTCGGTAGCGCCTGCTGTCAGTTACTAACGGAGGCTGCGGTCGTCTCGCCGCTGGTCCTGAATGCGTCGCTCAGCCGGCTTGTGGCGGGGAAACGCGCTACGCCATTCCATCCATGCAACAGCGGCTAAGAATACGGCCAAGGCGAGGTGCGCTCCAGCAACCATCCACTCCGCACCACGCAGCAAGTCTCGCGATCCGACGGCAAGGTCGATCCAACCGGGCTCGACGACCGAGAGAACTGCCCCGACGGCAGCCGCAAGCGAACAGATGCCTGCCCACCAAAAGATATGGGTCAACCCTTCATCTTCGTAGACAGAAATGCTGGCTCCTTTGGGGTCGGCTCCCACCGCTCACGACCAAAGACGCCCGACGGGGCCGAAAGATACATTTTCTTATTTAGCCGAAAGTAAACCGTCACGATTGGTCCCCTCAAGGATCAGTACGTGACGTGGCAGACTGCAGCCAGCACAACTGAGGGGGATTCAATGACGGGTCGATTGGCAGGAAAGGTCTGTGCCATCACGGGTACCACGGGTATCGCAGAGGCTGCGGCCGTCATGTTTGCAGCCGAAGGAGCGTCCCTCTTTGTCGCCTCATTGCGGGAGCACGAGTGTGAGGCGCTCGCAGCCCGACTCGGACCTGACGTTTCGTTCGAGTGGGTGGCCGCCGATCTCACCGACGAGTCTGAGGCCGAGCGTGCCTTCGCACTGTGCCGAGAGAAGTACGGCCGACTCGACGCCACGTTTGCCTCGGCGGGAGGAAGCGGGCGAACATTTGGTGACGGATCGATACACCTCACCTCCATGAAGTCATTCAACGACACCGTTGCGCTCAACCTGCATACGTCGTTTCTGACCGCGCGCGAATCGCTCAAGATCATGCTGGATCAAGCGCAGGGCGGGTCGATCGTGTTCGTCTCATCGGTTGCCGCCACCCACCCCGTGCCAGGAACCTTCGACACCATTGCGTATGCCGCCGCCAAGGGCGGCATCAACTCCATGACCCTGCACGGCGCCAGTCACTACGGCCCGAGCGGAGTTCGCTTTAACACCATTGCACCAGCGCTCACACTCACACCAATGGCCAAGCGAGCCGCATCAGACCCAGACACGATCGACGTCATGAAGGTACGCATGGGCCTCACCGGTGGCGGCCCATTGTCGGCCGACGACCACGCCAACCTTGCCCTGTTCTTATGCAGCGATGAGAGCCGACACATCACCGGCCAAATTATTCGCGTCGACGGCGGCTGGGGTGTGTCCTAATAGTGGTATCGAGCTTGGAGAGTCACCAGCTCCGCTTCACCATCAGACGCGGTGCGGGTGAGGTAGACGAGGCGATGCTCGGAATCAATCCGACGCGACCAGGCGCCGGCAAGTTCGTGTTTGAGGGGTTCGGGTTTCCCAATGCCGTCATATGGATCACGGCAGGTGTCGTCGATGAGTTTGCGGAGCCTTTTGAACATCGCCCGGTCCGTCACAGCCCAATGGCAAACGTCTGCCCACGCTTCAGCTTGGAAAACAATCCTCACAAAGCGTCGAGATCCCCGACAATCGAGCCCGCCCCGACGCGGGCGGCGGCGAGGGCAGCCGTGAGTCGGGCTGCGTTGACAGGCGAGCGAAGCAAATAGGCGGTCTCCTGCAGCGATAACCATTCGGTTTCGGACACGAGAACTGCGTTCCCAGCAGCTGACACGATCGTGACCGAGGTGGAGTCCTCGTTCACCTCACGGATGAGTGGGAAGAGCCGACGGCGAGCGTCAGACGCAGAAACAGTCATGGACTAATGGTACCACTATCTGGTACGTATGCGATCCAAAACCTAAAAGGGTTCATTCAGAGTGTCCCGCCCGTGACTGCGTTGACGATCCGACCACTGCGCTCCGACGAACGAACGACATGGCAGACCGTTCCGGCTTCCTGCAGTACCGCAAGAGATGCTCTAGGACGCGTCGGGTCTCACGAGAAGTCGCCCAATCCGGTTAGCGGCGTTCGACATCGCAACTCAGGCGACGCCGCACAACCGCTTCGGCTCGCTGGCCAGCCACGGAACGTTCCACCTTCATGTGCGACGACTGCGCTCCCGGTAATTCCGTTTTGGGCCCATCAGGGTGAACGTACAGTTTGAACTCACCACCCGTGCGGGCGAATGTGAGCTGTGACTTGCCACTAACCCCAACGGGGTACAAAACAAGAACATCCACCAGCACCCCTGCTGCCACCCCCACCGAACGGAACGACTAGACCGGAGTCAACAGCCTTGCAGTCATACAGCCAGAGATGATGAGAAACGTGAGACAAGAAAGCAGGGGAAGCCGAAGCGTCACTGATAAGTACCTCTAGTTGAACATGGGCATGATGTTGTCGGCGAACAACTTCATGGAGTTGCGCACGGTCTCGGTTGGCATGCCCGCGTGGTTGAACTCGAGCGCCACGTGGGTGATGGGGCGATGGTGATAGCTCTGGAAATGGGCCGCAATGTCATCGGGGGTGCCCACCAGGAAAGGCAGCACCATGCCAATGTCTTTGGCCTTGCGGAACTCGCCTAACGGAGGCAGCTCTTTCAGTGGCCCGTTGGCGTCGGTGCCCGAGTTGGGGTTGGTCCACTCGCGGTAGAACTTCAGCACGTGGTGGAGGCCCTCTTCGGCTTCGTCCCACGCCTTCTCCCGCGTCTCGGCCACGTGAATCCAACGAAGGTCGCAGGCGTAGTGATCAGCTGGGTTGCGACCGTGTGCGGCAAGCCGAGCGGCAAAAGGTTCGGCCACGCCCGAGCCGAGGTTGTAGCCGCGGCGGGCCGTCTCATCAATCATCTTCGGGCCGAACGTACCCACCCACATCGGGATCTTGGGCTGCACCGGATAGGTGGTCATGGTGAACTCGGGGTACGTGTAGAACCGACCTTCATGCTGCACCGGCTGACCCGACAGACACTTGTCGAGCACGTCGCAGCCTTCCCACAGTTGCGCCATGCGATCGGCCATCTTCGCGCCGAACACCTCGTACTCAAGCGGTGCTGAACCAACGCCGACGCCCAGGTCGAAGCGACCATTCGACAAGATGTCGACGGTGGCCGCATCTTCGGCGATGCGAACAGGGTCGTGCATGGGCAGGCACACCACCATCGAGCCGAGGCGGATGCGTTCGGTACGAGCAGCAAGGTTGGCCAAGATCGGGAACATCGACGGGCCCCACTGGTCTTGGCTGAAGTGATGCTCGCCGTTCCACGCGTGATCGAACCCAAGCTGCTCGGCGTAGACCGCTTCCTCGATGAACTGTTGGTAGAGATCCTTCAGCGGCTTGGGCCGCGACGGCAGGTTGCGGATGCCGAAGATGATGCCGAAGTCGAGCTGCTTTCCCATTGTTCCCCCAAATGTCACGGACTCTGCGTGCGTTGGTTTCTAGCTTGTCAGACTTACCGAACGCTTAACGACAACCGCTTTAGCGACGAGCTATCGCGCAGCGTTGATCGCGTTCCAGACGCGTTCGGGGGTGGTGGGGCCGTCGATGTGACGCACGCCCAGTGGCGACAGCGCGTCGACCACGGCATTCAGCACCGCGGGGATCGAGCCGATGGTGCCGCTCTCGCCCGCACCCTTCGCGCCCAGCGGATTCACCCACGTAGGCGTCTCCATGTGCACCATCTCGAAGCTGGGCAACTCGGCCGCGGAGATGACCGGGTAGTCGGCAAAGTTCGAGGTGACCGGGTTGCCCTGATCATCGAACTGTTGCCACTCCATGATCGCTTGCGCAATGCCTTGGGCGAGACCGCCGTGGAACTGGCCTTCGGCCAAGAGCGGGTTGATGAGCGTGCCTGCGTCGTCAACCGCGATGATGCGCTTGAGCGTCACTTTGCCGGTGTCCCGATCGACATCGACGACGGCGACGTGAGCCCCGAACGGGTACGTGGGCGAGGCTGCTTTGAAGTCGGAGATACCAACGAGCGGTTCTCCAGGTGCTGCCGCAACCTCGGCCCAACCGACTGCCGGAGTGGGGCTGCCGACGACATGGAAGCCGCCTTCGTCGAGCACGACGTCTTCGATGGCTGCTTCGAGAATTTCGGCGGCGCGCTGGCGGGCGAGCACGACCAACTTTTCTGTCGCGTCGGCCAGTGACGAACCGGCCACCTGCACCGAACGCGAGCCGACCGTGAGGCCGCCCGACGGCACCTGATCGGTGTCGCCGTGCACAACATCGACATCATCCATGCTCACCCCGGCACGGTCGGACACGATCATCTTCCAGGTGGTGTCATGACCCTGGCCGTACGGCGTAGCACCCGACACCGCTTTCAACCGGCCATCGGACAGCAGGTGGACGCTGCCATGTTCCACACCCGGGCCGCCCGAGGTGATCTCCACATACACGCTGAGACCGATGCCCATCAGCGGGCCGCCGTCGGCGCGGCGGCGAACCTGCTCGGCTCTCAACGCGTCGTAATCGGCAGCCTTCAGCACCTTGGACATCGCTTCGGGGTAGTCACCAACGTCGTACACATTGCCAATGCCGGTGGTGTACGCCTCGGTGAACTTCGGGATGAAGTTGCGACGACGAACCTCGGCCGGGTCCATGCCTATCTCGGCCGCAAAGAAATCCATCGCCCGCTCGATGGCGAGCGCGGCCTCGGGGCGACCAGCCCCGCGATACGCCGTGACCGACATCTTGTTGGTGGCCACCGACACACCGTTGAATCCGCAGTTGGGAATGTCGTACACGCCGGGCACCATGCGCTGCGTCATGGCGGGAAGGAACGCTCCCATGAGCGGATAGGCCCCGGCGTCTTGCACGACGTCTACCTGGTACGCGGTGATGCGACCGTCACGGGTGCCGCCGATGGTGATGTCCATCCGTTGGCCACGACCCTGCGGCATGGCCTGCATCGACTCGGTACGGGTCTCGGTGAAACGTACCGGGCGATTCACTTTTTTCGACAGCCAGCCAAGTGTGAGTTCTTCACCAATGGTGCGGCTCTTGACGCCGAAGCCACCACCGACGTCGGGCACAACGGCACGGATCTGTTCGGGTGCGAGTCCGTAGATCTTGCCCAGAATTTCGCGGGTGGGATGGGCACCCTGACACGACGAGTAGTGCACAAGTCGATCGCCCTCCCAGTAGGCCATGCCCGATCGCGGTTCCAACGGTGCACCCGCGACGCGCTGATTCATGACCCGAAGGTTCAGTATCACTTCGCAACCACTGAAATCAGCCTGGTTGGGCGACGTGAACTTCATGTAGGTGTTCGAGCCGACCTCGGGATGCAACAGCGTCTCGTCGCTCAGCGCGTCATCAAGTTCAATGACGGCGGGCAACGGGTCGATATCGACGAACACCATCTCGGCTGCGTCGGTGGCCTGCGCCTTCGTCTCAGCGACCACAGCGGCAATTGCTTCGCCGACGAACCGGACTCGATCACGGGCAAGTAGCGGGCGCTCGCATCCGGCCGGGTACATCGGGTTTACATGAGGGAACGGTGGCAGGTCGAGCTGCGCACCGGTGAAGATGCCTAGTACGCCAGGCATGTTGGCGGCATCGGCGGTGTCGATCGAAACAATGGTGCCGTGGGCGAATTGGGAGCGAACAAACGTGACGTGCACGGCGTTGGGCATCGCAATATCTTCGACGTACATGCCCCCCTCGGTCAGCATTCGCGGATCTTCCACCCGCACGACCCGGTTGCCCAGAATGCTCGCCACATTGTCCCCTTTGATCCTCAGGTTGCCTGCCGATGAAACTAGTCGGGCGCTGCTGAGCGGGGCCGACTGCATGTCCCGCGCAGAGGAACGCGCACCATATCGAGTTGCCTGAGCGTTTGTCGTAACCTGCGGATATGCGTACTCAGGTGGCGATTGTGGGGGGAGGGCCGTCAGGCATGCTACTGGCGCATCTTCTGGCGAAGGCCGGGATCGAGAGTGTCGTCATCGAGCAGCGCACTCGTGGCTACGTTCTTGATCGGGTGCGGGCCGGGGTGTTGGAACATGGCTCCGTGGAACTGCTTCGCTCGATCGGTGTCGGTGAGCGTATGGATCGCGAGGGTTTCGTGCACGACGGTACGGAGCTTTCAAACAACGGCCAAGGTTTCCGCATCGACTTTAAGGCCGTATCGGGTCGAGCGGTGATGGTGTACGGCCAAACCGAGGTGCAGAAAGATCTCTACGACATCGGCGATCAGAAGCGTCTCGTGGTGTACGACGACTGTGCCGATGTCACCGTGCACGACCCGACCTCAGCAACGCCCGCAGTCACCTTCACCAAAAACGGCCAGCCGCACCGCGTCGATGCCGACTTCATCGCCGGGTGCGACGGGTTCCACGGCGTATGTCGCACCGTGTTCCCCGCGTCGATGATCACCGAGTTTGAGCGGGTCTATCCGTTCGGTTGGCTGGGCGTGCTGTCCGAGACGCCACCGGTCAGTCATGAGCTGATCTACGCCCGGCACCCCGACGGGTTTGCGCTGTGCTCGATGCGAAACCCGATGCTGTCTCGCTATTACATCCAGTGCACGGCCAATACAAGGGCCGCCGACTGGAGCGACCAGCAGTTCTGGGATGCACTGCGTCATCGCCTCCCTGCGGAGGCAGCCGAGACCATGGTGACCGGTCCGTCCGTCGAGAAGTCAGTTACGCCGCTGCGTAGCTATGTACGTGAACCGCTCCGTTACGGCAACCTGTTCCTGGCGGGCGACTCTGCCCACATCGTGCCACCCACCGGAGCCAAAGGACTGAACCTGGCGTTCTCTGACATCTTCTACCTGTCCCGCGCCCTAGTGGAGCATTACGACGAACACTCCGACGCCGGCCTTACCCACTACTCGGCACTGGCCCTCAAGCGGGTCTGGAAAGCCGTGCGTTTCTCATGGTGGATGACCACCATGTTGCACACCTTCGGCGACCAGACCGAGTTCGACCATCGCATGCAGGAGACCGAATTTGACTACCTCGCCAGTTCCCCCGCCGCGCAGGCCGCCATGGCCGAGCAGTACACCGGGATCCCCTACTGATGGGTGAGTACGTCGATCATGGTTCACGGGCGCACAGCGACCATCCGCCCTTCCGGTATGCCGACTACAAATCGACGGTCAAGCGCTCCCCCGAAATGGGCCTGATCACCATCGCCCACACGCTGTCCGAAAGGACCGGGCCGGGCTTCGCGTGGGCTGACCTCGAGGTCGAAGATGCCGACCTGACCACGAACAGCGGAACGGGCGAAGAGGCCATCGGGCAGCGTTCGATCATCACCGGCCGAGTGCTCGATGAAGGTGGCGAGCCGGTTCCGAACACGCTGATCGAGTTGTGGCAGGCCAATGCGTGCGGTCGCTACCTGCACTGGCGCGAGGACATGTTCCCGGCGCCGCTCGACCCCAACTTTCTCGGTGTCGGTCAATGCCGCAGTGACGCCGAGGGCGTGTACCGATTCACGACCATTAAGCCCGGCCCGTACCCCTGGGGCAATCACCCGAACGCCTGGCGGCCCGCCCACATTCACTTCTCGCTGCTCGGCCCGGCGCTACCCAGTCGGCTGGTCACGCAGATGTACTTCCCTGACGATCCGCTGTTCGCGTTTGACCCGATCTTCCAGGCGGCACCCATCCATTCCCGGCAGCGCATGGTGGCTCGCTACGACAACAACGTCACCGAGGAGAACTGGGCTATCGGCTACACATGGGACATTGTGCTGCGCGGCACCTCGGCCACGCCCGGATCGTTCGAGCGATGAGGTACCGGCTCGGTGTCACACCGTCGCAAACGGTCGGTCCCTACTTCTCGATGCGTCTCGCCGCCGAGGGTCAAAACGTTCTGGTCACGCCTGACACCGTTGGTGATCGCATCCGCGTTCAGGGCCATGTACTTGATGGTGACCGCAAGCCCATCGAGGACGCGTTGCTAGAGCTGTGGCAGGCCAACGACGCCGGTCGGTACAACCATCCTCACGACGACCGCACAGATGCTGCACTCGACCCGGCGTTCATTGGGTTCGGGCGTTGCGCTACCGGGTTCGGCGACGGGTCGTATGCCTTTCTCACCATCATGCCGGGTGCCGTTCCGGCGCCAGCGGGAGGTCGCCAGGCACCGCATCTCAACATCGTTATCCAGGCCCGCGGCATGCTCAACCCGACCTACACCCGTGTCTATTTTCCGGAGGAGGCAGCGGCCAACGCAATGGATCCGGTGTTGCGCTCGGTTCCCGCCGAGCGTCGAGGCACTCTCGTAGCCGAGTTGATCGATGATGACGCCCTTCCCACGTATCGCTTCGACATTCGCTATCAGGGTGCGGATGAAACCGTGTTCTTCAATGTTTGAATCATGATCGACCCCGGTTTCACCACACCCGCCATGGCTGAGGTCTTCTCGGCCGACCAGCGCGTGTACCTGTTCATGTATGTGGAGGGGGCCTTGGCGTCAGCCCAGGCCGAACTGGGCTTGATTCCCCAAGCTGCGGCCGACCACATCAACATGGCCGTCGTTGAACACCATCCGAATCCGGAGGGGCTCTTACTTGACGGTTGGGACGCGGGAACGCCGGTCCTGCCGTTGCTCGACTATCTACGCAACTTACTTCCCGACGAAGCCCGCCCGTGGCTGCACTATCGCGCCACCACCCAAGACATCGTGGACAATGCAACTTTGTTGCAAATGCAATCAACCGTTGCAATTCTGCACCCCCAGGCCCTCGGCGTTGGCCTGTCTCTGGTTGATGCCATCCGAGACTTTGGCGATGCTCCGATGATGACGCGCTCGTTGCTTCAGCCGGCTGAGCCAAGTCTCTTCTGCTTGCGAGCGGCGCACTGGCTCTCGCCCTTCGCAACCGCAATGAATCAACTCTTCCACCTTCAGTACCCCGTGCAACTTGGCGGCCCGATCGGTGACCAGCTCGACATCAATACTGCTCTCACAAGGAAACTCGCCGAGCACCTTGGCTTCACGCCCGTACACCTCGCGTGGCACACCGACCGAATGCCGCTCATCACCATCATCCAACAGTTCCACCGGCTGGTTCGGGCAGCGGCCAAGATCGCCAGTGATCTGGTGTTCATGGCGCAATCGGGTGAGGCCACCATGCGCTCGGGCGGCTCGACCGCAATGCCCCACAAACGCAACCCTATCGACGCCATTCGATGTTTGGCCGCGGCAGCCGCCTTCGAGGGTGCAGCCTCGATTGTCACCTCAGCCAGACCCCACGAATTGGAGCGATCTGCTGGTTCCTGGCACGCCGAATGGTTCGCCATTCCGCTCATTGCCCAGACCGCGTCGGCCGCACTTGAGAGCCTCGGGCGCGCGCTAGCCAATCTAACTATTTTACCTGCCGACATCGACGTGCCCGACGATCGGCGTGAGGCTGCCCGACGAGTAGCCGATCTCGCGGTACGAAACTTCGATGACCGCGAGTTCGACGAACTATGAACAGACACGAGGGCTGACGATGGGCAGGCTTGATGGCAAGATCGCACTGATCACCGGCGTGGCCGGGGGTATCGGCCGAGCCGCGGCACAGCTGTTCGCGAGCGAGGGAGCGCGGGTAGTGGGGTGCGATCTCAAGGTGGACGAGACCAACGAGACGGCGCGCATGGTCACCGAGGAAGGCGGCGAGATGGCGGTCATGACGGGTGTCGATCTCGGGGACGAGGCCGCCGCCCGGGACTGGGTCAGCCAGGCAGCCCAGGTCTACGGCGGCGTTGACATCGTGTACAACAATGCCGGAGCGTTTCGCATCGGGCCCATCGATCAGATGAGCGGCGAAGACTGGCGCTTCACCATGAGAATGGAGGTTGACAGCGCGTTCTACGTCACGTCAGCCGCATGGCCGCATCTCGTCGTCCGGGGCGGCGGCAGCATCATCAACATGGCGTCCATGGCCGCCATTCGCGGGGCCCGATTCGTGCCGATGGTGGCCCACGGTGCAGGCAAGGGAGCGCTCCTTTCGGCGACCTATCACTTCGCCGCCGCTGGTGCCGGGCTTGGTATCCGAGCCAACGCCATCCTGCCCGGGCTCATCCGCACACCGGGCACGGAGGCCGACGGCGTGTATGACCATGATGACTCCCCCGGTTTCATCATGGGTGCGGCCAACCCCATGGGGCGTACCGGCGAGCCGATGGATATCGCCAAGGTCGCCTTGTTCCTAGCGTCCGACGATGCCTTCTACGTGAACGCCACGTCGATTATCGTCGACGGCGGCCAGAATGTGGTTGTCTAAGGCCATGAGCACCCCGTTCGTCACCAGCGACAACACCCGCATTGCGTTCGAAGTCACCGGCAACGGCGACGGACCGCCGCTCATCTTCCTACATTCGCTTGGGTCCGACCGAAACCAGTGGCGACCACAGATAGACGCGCTCTCCCCCGATTTCCGGATTCTCGAGGTCGATACCCGTGGCTTTGGTCAGTCGGACGCACCGGCGGGTCCTTACACGTTGGAACGATTGTCGACCGACGTCATCGAACTGGCCGACATGGCGGGGTTCGACACCTTCCACCTGTGCGGACTGTCCCTCGGCGGCCTGATGGCCCAGTGGATCGCCATCCACCATCCGCACCGCCTGCGGACCCTGACGCTTGCCGACACCGCGGCCAAGATCGGCACGGCCGAGGTGTGGAACGAACGCGGCGAGACGGCCATGGCCAAAGGGGTCGGATCGATGGTCGAGGTGATTTTGGCCCGATGGTTCCTACCGCCGTTCGCCGCCCAAAATCTCGAACTGATCGCATCGCTGAGCGCAACGCTCACCGCCACCAAGGCGGAGGGCTACGCCGGTGCCTGCGCCGCGTTACGAGACGCCGACCTGCGCGATGAGGTCGGTGCCATCAAGGCCAAGACGTTGGTCATTGCCGCCACCGACGACGGGGCCACACCGCCGTCGGACCTCGAATATCTCCACGCCAACATCGAGGACAGCCGTTACTATCTGATCCACGACGCAGCGCACATCTCAAACCTCGAAGCGGCCGATGAGTTCACTCGCGAACTCCGGACCCATCTCCTGTCGTGATCGATCTGCACGGTTCGTTTGATGAAGCGTTCGCGCCGCTGGCCGAAGCCTTCGTTGCTATGTTCGAACACAACCCGACCAGCGTCGGCCTGCCCGAGTTGGGCGCTGCACTCAGCTTGGTGGTCGATGGTGAAACCGTCGTAGACGTCTGGGCTGGTGAACTCGCCAATGATGCCCGCACGCCATGGCAGGCCGACACGCTCGTGCCCGTACTGTCGGCCACGAAGGGCATGGTGGCCATTGCGTTTCACCGGCTGGCAGAACGTGGCGTGATCGATGTCGAGGCACCGGTGGCCCGCTACTGGCCCGAGTACGCGGCCAATGGGAAGCAGGGCGTATTGGTTCGCCATCTCCTCACCCACACGGCCGGACAGCCGAGCCTCAAGACCTACCTCGAGCCTGGCGGCGTGTGGGACTGGCATGCAGTCACCAACGCGTTCGCAATGGCGCCGCTGCAGTGGACCCCCGGAGAGGCTGTCGGCTACCACACGTTGTCGTTCGGTCACCTGGTAGGCGAAGTCATCCGCCGCGCCAGCCGCCGCCCAGTCACCGAGCACCTCGCCGACCTCGCCCAGGAGTTCGACGTCGATATGCATCTCGGCGTCAACGACGCGACCCTGCCCCGCTGCTCCGACCTAGCCGAACCGCCCGATGACTCGCCGTTCATCGAGCTGGCCCGCCAGGCGCGCGGCGTCGACTACGACCGGTCTTCGAACTACGACGATCTCCGCATCATCTGCCCGGCCGGGCTCGCATCGAGTGCCTGGAAGCGTGGCGGCTATCCGGGTGCCGGTGCCTTCAGTAATGCCCGCAGCCTCGCCACAATCTACGGCGCGCTCGCATCCGGACGCATCCTTACACCTGGTTACGTGAGCGATGTCTCGCACGAGCGGGTGCGAGGGCTTGATCGCACACTCGGATCCGAGCAGGCCTTCGCACTCGGCTGGCAGGTGGCGATGCCCAACAAGGCCAACCGACCGACCACCGGTTTCGGTCATTCGGGCGCGTGGGGTGCGCTCGGTTGGTGCGAGCTCGAACGCCGGATCGGATTCGGGTACACGATGAATCGCACGTTCAGCTTCAGCGGCGACGAGCGAGGCGCCTACCTCTGGCGCTCCGCAACAGCGTGCCTTAACAACCACGTCGCTGGATAGAAGGGCACCGCGCTGATCGTGGTGGGCGCCGCAGTCGTCGAAGCTCTTCTCAGTCGGCCGAGATGAATTGACGAGGAACATCCGCTTCGGCCGACCAGCGCTGGGCTAACACGAAAGTCCGGCCCCCTTGCGGAGGCCGGACCGCTCGCTTTTTCGCTCTCAGTCGCTCAGGTGGGCGGGCCCGAGGGAGCAACCGTGGTGGTGGGGGCAGCGGTCACACCGGTCGGAGCGACCTGCGGAGCCGTCGTTGTCGTATTGCCGGTACCCGAGGGTGCCGCATTGCTCGGAATCGTTGTCGGAGGCACGGTGGTCGTGGTGGCAGCAGCGGTGGTCGTGGTTGCCGGTGGAACCGTCGTCGCCGGCAACGTCGTCGTCGTCGGCGGAACCGTTGTGGTCGTCGTTGCCCGCACCGTGGTCACCGGGACCAACGTGGTTGTTGCAGCGGCAGCCGTCGTGGTCGGTGCAGCAACGGTTGTGGTCACCGCAGGAGCCGTCGTGGTGGTCGCAGGCATCACGATCGCACTCGGCACACTCGCCATCTTCATCACGAAGGTCATCGGCACGATGACATCCTGGTTGGTGCCAATGGTGACGTTCATTGAGGTGCTTCCGGCCGTCAGGTTGCCAGTCAGGGTATGGATGTCCACGGCCTGACCATTGGCTCCAATGGCGCCACCGTTGACAGTCTCATTGGCGAAACCGGACGGGAAGTCGGGGAAGCTCGTATCGGAGGTGGTGGCGTACTCGCCGGGCAGCGTGCTGTCGCCCTGCGCAACGAACGAGGTCATGCTCGAGACTTTGCCGACAGGTGCCTGGTAGCCCGAAATGGAGAACGTCTTGGTCGTGTTGACCAGATACTCCAGGCCGTCATAGAGGTAGACCCGAGAGAAGTCGGTAGACGGTGTCTGGTAGAGCACAACCAGCTGCCAGGATCGGGCGTTCTCACCCTGATAGGCGCACAGGTTGGGAATGCCGCCAGAGATGGCGACCGAGTACTGGCCGTTCATTACAGGCTTGATCAAATCGGTGACATCGGCCGAGTAACCGGCATATTGGATGGCGCCGCCGTTGTACGTGCCGGCTGCGACCATGCGCTTATCGGCGTGGACCGTCGTCGCTTGGCCACCGCTCGGCGTGAACATCGCCGTATCGTTCAGCGTCGTCACCGACGAATAGCCACGGCTGGCGTGCCGCTCAAGACCGACCCAGTAAAGGTACGCCTTCACCCTCGTGGCCGAGGCCGGTATGTTCAAGGCGGCGGATGACGATGTCGTGTTCACCGAAGCGCAGTTGCTGCCCATCGAGCCGCCACCATCGCCTTTTACCTGTGACGCACCGGTGGACATGTAGTCCAAGCCGTAATCGGCATACTCCGCAACTTTGGTGAAGCCGCCCATTGCCGGTGCAGCCGAGCTGAGCACGCTGAAGCAGGCGAAGGCCGCGCCGCTTCCGAAGAGTGCTGCAAATATTCCGAGGGCAAGCTTCTTACGTTTCCGTGGGAGCGTCATGGCTATTAACTCGGCGATATGACCTCTGCACTGCAGCTCTTTGAAACAACCTTGAAGTACCTGTGACCCGGTCAGACCAAACAGAGCCGAACCATACGAATCGGCAATCCTTTCCTAACCGTTCCGCACGCCCGTCAGCCTGATGCTTGTCGGCCTCACACTCGAAGGAACACCCGGCCGGTACGCTCGCGGCCGGAGGATTCACACCATGCCCGCACTCAACCCACCGTTCCGCGCCGATCACGTCGGCAGCCTGCTTCGCCCCCGGACCGTGCTTGATGCCCGCGCCAAGTTCGTGGCCAAGCACATCGACGCGACCGAAAAGAGGGCGGTTGAAGATGCCGCCATTGCGGACGCGATCCGCAGCCAGCAAGACGTCGGCTTGCAGTCCATCACCGACGGCGAGTTCCGGCGTGAATGGTTCCACCTCGACTTCCTCCAGGAATTGGCCGGTGTCACCGTCAGCGGCGCCATCGCGGCCAGCTCCGATTCGGCCACCTCCGTCGGCTTCACGCCACCGCGGCTGGAGGTAACGGGCAAGCTCGGCCATCAGCACAACATTCAGGTCGATGACTACTCATTCGTGGCCAGCCACACCCAGGGGACCCCCAAGGTCTGCATTCCGTCGCCGACCATGGTGCACTTCCGAGGTGGCCGCGCCGCGATCGACATCAACTCGTACCCGGACATGGACGTCTTTTTTGCGGACCTGGCCGCCAGCTACCGAGCCGAAATCGACGCCCTGTACGCAGCCGGATGCCGGTACATCCAACTCGACGACACCAATTTGGCCTACCTGTGCGACCCGAAGATGCGAGCTGGCGCGGTTGAGCGCGGCGACGACCCCAACGAACTACCCCGCACCTACGCTGCGCTGATCAACGCTGTCATCTCGGGTCGTCCAAGCGACCTGACCGTCGGTATCCACCTGTGTCGCGGCAACTTCCGTAGTACCCATTTTGCCGAGGGTGGCTACGAG
>JAYTKG010000184.1:0-5571 GCA_043730435.1 Acidimicrobiia bacterium
TGAGCTTCCGACCGCAACGGACTTGCCGGGCAAGCGGCTTACGCGGTTCAGTCGGGTACCGTGCAATGCACCGCACAATGCCGAAGTATTCGCCAGCAAAGTGTTCAACACCGACAGTCCCTTTCCTGGCGAGCAGGCCCTGAGTGATGCGGCCGCCAAGAGCTGCGAAGAGTCGGTGCCGACCGCCATCCGTTCGCATCCCGAAGCACCCACCTGGACCATCCGGTACTTTGCGCCCCTGTCGGCCAGCACGTACCACCAGGGAGAAACGGCCACGCTGTTGTGCGTCGTGTCGTTCCCGCATGACATGACCGCGTAGGCGCGCTGCTTTTCGCCCAGGTCGAGTTGCATTCCGGGCCCTCAAGCGGGGGCCTTCCTTCGCAGCCGGCGAGGCGACGGATTGTGCTCAGAAACATACTGTGAGCAGGGATTTCTTGACGAAATGATCGGAAGTTTCGGTGGCCGCCTGTCTACGAACAGGTGTATGCTTTTGCCATGGATACGACGGATCTGGAGACACGATTAGCGGACGTGTGTGGCGTGCTGAATGCCGCGCACGCACAACTGGTGTCCCTTGTCGCCGAAGTACTCGAAACCGGCGCGTGGGACGTTCCCGGGGTGCGGTGCGCACAACATTGGCTGGCCTGGAAAACCGGCCTCTCCCCCGCACGCTCGAAGCAGATCGTGCAGATCGCGTCACGCAGCTCAGAGCTGCCAGTCACCCTCGGCATGTTTGCTAATGGCGAGTTAGCGGTCGATCAAGTGTCGGTCGTTTCGCGGTTTGCACCCGAACACAACGATGCGCAAGCGGCGGAACTCGCGAAGCACGCGACCGTCACGCAGTTGTCACGGTCGTTGGCGTCGTATTGGAAAGGCGCGAAACCTGCCGCACCCGACGTCGAACCCGAGCAGGCTCCTAAAGACCCTGAACCGGAAGAAACGGTGTATGCGTTCTTTGATGATGACGCCCGCTACAAAATCCATGGTGATCTCGCCACCGAACGCGGTGCCATCGTTGACAAGGCGCTCGAAGAAGCACGCAATGCGCTGTTCCAGTCCGGGCGGAAAGACGTGACCTGGGCTGACGCGTTGGAGGAGATCTGCCTCCGGTCGCTCGGAACCATCACGTCGGCAACACGATCCGACCGCTACCGAGTCGTCGTGCATGTTGATGAAAATGGCGGCTGGCTCAACGCCGGCGCTCGCCTGTCAGATGGTGCATTGAAGGACATTCTGTCGAGCCCTATCATCCAACCCCTCTTCGAACGGGGCGGACGCCCCGTCGCACTCGGACGAACGGCGCGCGTCGTGCCCTACCGTCTCGCCGAGCTGATCTTGGACCGGGACCGCGTGTGCCGTAACCCCTCATGCCACTCGACGCGTGGGTTGGAAGTGCATCACATCCAGCACTGGGCCGATCAAGGACCTACCAATCCCACCAACCTCGGCTGCCTCTGCCGCCCGTGCCATCGCGACCACCACAAACGCAAATTCAACATCACCGGCAACGCCGAAACACCAGGTGGTCTCACGTTCACCAAACCCAACGGTGAGATCATCGAACCCTGCGGCACACCCAACCCGCCACCCGACGTCCTACCCGCATCAGATAAGCCGTATCAGCATCCCCTTGGCGAGAGCTTCGACCGCCGCAACCTCGTGTTCAACCCACCACCCGGCACCCCACCAGCCGTCACTCCAGTACCCCGGCGCGAACCGACGGCGAAACCATGGATCGAACCGCGCCCTGCCCCGCCGGTGCCGGACACCTACGTTCCCACCGATGCCGACCTGGCCCGATGGGCTACAGAACGCCAAGACTTCTTCGACCTCCATCGACGCCTCGCCCGCCAAGAACTCGACGAAATCGAACGCCTCGAACACGCCCGATAGCCCGGCGACCGCGGATACCCGAGCTGACCGTCACGCGTCTGCGAAAAGTGCAGAGTAGCGGGCCAACGGCACGAGGCCGGTTGCCCTGCTCGCCATTGCCTTGTCGACTGTGACCAGCGCGTCAGCCTGCAACATGCACACCGCTACATACTCGGCAGCGAAGAGGCAGTTCTGCTCCGTGGCAACTTTCCACGCGGTTCGACGGGAGACCCGATCACCGAGCAGCCTCATCTTCAGCGCAGTCATCCGTTCATGCAGCGCGAGCTCCGCGTGTTCAGTCATGTTGCGGGACAGCAGCGAGCAGGAGGGCCAAAGCCTCCGTGCGGATGACGTTGGGCGCAACAACTGATGGGAGCCGTGGACCTCAACGCCATCGGCTTCAAGCTGAAGAAGTGGCGGGGCGTCGATCACATAGCAGGCCATGCATCGTCAGTCCACGCAAGCGAACTACGGGGGCTCGTCGGCAGTTGAAGCACATACGCCGGGGACGAGCATGCCCGCCGGTGTCGCGCAAGGTCTCCGCCGATCAGCGCGAATTTTATCGGCCCGCGCTCGAGTCCGCGTCAGCCAACTATTGCGGCTTCGAGAACTTCGGGGTGGTCGAGCATCCAGGCCGCCGCTCGCGCTCTCCAGGTGATAGCCCACAGAACGGGAAACCCGTCGCTCGCGGGACTGGGCGAGGATTCGACGACGTTGTAGTTGAGGGCCTCTTCGCGTGTGGAGCGGATCGCGAACTCAATCATCCGATCGACGAAGCCGACACGCTCAGCTCGGTCCAGTTCGTAGCCATCGAGGATCAGGCGAGCTTCGTGCGCGCGTTGCGCTGCCGTTGGGAGTTCATTGCGCGCTGCGATGTCATCGTCATGGAGCTGGGCGTTCAGCCACACGATCTGCGCAAGCTCCCAACACGCATCGACAGGTCCTGCGTTGTCCCAGTCAATAAACGCGACGGGGACATCGTTCACCGCCAGAATGTTCCACGGGCCGAGATCACCGTGACCGATGACGAGCCGAGTGGCTGGCAATGATCGAGCGAACCACGGCCTCCAATTCGACGGAGCAGCGTCGACGAAGGTCGCGGTGGCGGTGTGCATTTGGCGCACCAATCGACCGATCTGCCATGCCGCTTCGTCAGACCAGGCAAGCGGCTGCGGGCTTTCGCCAGCGATGAACGCGAGCTGTTCCCGGCCGTCGGGAGCAAACCCACCGTCGATCGGTCTTGGGGCAGCCGAGAATCCGTTCTGATGCAAGTGATGGAGTAATGCCATCACGGTCCGACTCTGGGGACCAGCCGTTCGCAAAACGACATCGCCACGCCGGCCACGTCGGTCTGCCAGCCACCCTCCAACGGGACTTCCTTAGCCACCCCGGCAGCATGACACACGACGAACCGACCACGACGCCCGTCGCCCGCCTTACCTGAGGGCGAGAGTTCGGCCGACGCGACCGGGCCAGCCGCAAGTGCGGATACCCTTCACCGATGGCTTGGACCGACACAACCATCGAGAACGGTCGAGTCCGTCTGCGCCCCTTCACTAAGTCGGACAAGCCGTTCATTCGCGAACTGTGCGCCGATCAAGACGTCCGACGCTATCTCGGCGGCCCGCTCGACCCTGTCGAAATCGATCAGCTCGTCGCCGGGGAAGTCGGCGTAACACCGGGAGTGTTTTGCGTCGTCGATATCTCAATGGCGGAGGCAGTCGGCTCGGTTGAGCTCGACCACCATCATGGTGAGCCCGAGGTGTCCTACGAGTTCTTGCCTCGCGCTTGGGGCAAAGGACTCGCGACCGCTGCCCTTACGGAGCTGCTCTCGTGGACATGGTCCGATCACCAGTATGAGTCGGTGATCGCCGTGACGCAGACTGCCAACCAGCCCTCGATTCGGTTGTTAGAGCGCCTCGGATTCGCGTTCAAGACCGAATTCGAAGAATGGAACGCCATGCAATCGCGGTATCGGTTGTTGCGACCCCGTTGTCAGACTGAACCGCCGTCGGGGAATCAGTGAAGCCTTCGGGGCGAGCGAGCGTCGACATCTTTCAGTCGGTCAGCCAGGCTGTGAGAGCGACTAGCTCCCTCAGGCCGCCACCGCCTCGTATCGGTGGTCGGGTCGTGTCCCTTCTAGGGTAGAAGGATGGCGCTGAGCGAGCCCCTTTGGCTGTCAACCGAGCGCACGCCGGCGCGCCCGGCGCTCGGCACGGATCTTTCGGTTGATGTGGCCATTGTTGGAGCTGGCTTTACGGGCTTGTGGACGGCGTACTACCTGAAGCAACGCAATCCATCCTGCCGCATTGCGATAGTGGAGAAAGCGGTTGCGGGCTTCGGCGCATCGGGCCGCAACGGTGGTTGGTGCTCGGCGTTGCTTCCCATGAGTTTGGAACGCATGGCGCAGACGCACGGGCGCGCTGCCGCGGTAGCGATGCAGCGGGAAATGTTTGCGACAGTCGACGAGGTCGCCAACGTTGCGATGACACAGAGCATTGACGCCGATGTCGCCAAGGGCGGATGGATCGAGCTGGCCCGCAATGGTCGCCAGCTCGACCGAATTCGCGCTGACCTGGCCGAGTTCCACTCGTTCGGATTCGACGACGATGATCACCGCGAACTTTCACGAGCCGAGGCGTTCGAGATGTGTGGCGCCACCGACGTGGTGGGCGCGATCTATACGCCTCACTGCGCAGCCATCCATCCGGGCAAGCTGGTTCGCGGGCTGGCTGCCGTGGTGGAAGCCAGCGGTGTGGCCATCTACGAGAACACCGCCGCGCTTGAGGTAATCCCCGGTCATGTACGAACGGCCGGTGGCGATGTGCGGGCCGATGTCGTCGTTCGAGCGACCGAGGGCTACACGGCAACTTTGCCAGGAACCCGACGAGCGATTGCTCCCGTGTACTCGTTGATGTTGGCGACCGAGCCGCTGTCCGCCGAAGCTTGGGACGAGATCGGGTTGGCGAATCGGTCGACGTTCAACGATGCGCGCCATCTGGTGATCTACGGCCAGCGCACTGCCGATGGCCGCCTGGCCTTTGGTGGGCGAGGTGCGCCCTATCACTGGGCGTCAGCTATTCGGCCATCGTTCGAACAGCACCGCCCCACCCATGACGGCCTGCACCAGATCCTGCTTGACCTCTTCCCTGTACTCGGGAACGCGGCGATCACGCACGAGTGGGGAGGTCCGCTCGGTATCCCCCGCGACTGGTACGCGTCTGTGGGACTCAACCGATTCACGGGTATGGCCTGGGCCGGTGGCTACGTGGGTGATGGTGTCGGTACCAGCAACCTGGCCGGGCGCACCTTGGCCGACCTCATCACCAACACCACCACCGACCTGACCCGCATGCCGTGGGTTAACCACGTCTCACCCAACTGGGAGCCCGAACCATTCCGATGGCTCGGCATCAACGCGGCCGCCCGTCTTCCCGGCCACATCGATCGCATGGAATCCGCCGGCAAGCCCGCCCGCCTCGCCACCCGCCTCTTCAACAAGCTCGTCGGCTAAAGCCGTTACGGGAAAGGTGGTAGCTGGTCGGCGTCGAGCCACTGGGTGAGGAAGGGATCCATGTCGCGTTGGGCGATTTCTGTTGCAACTGCAACGAAATCCGCGGTGCCCGCCGACTTGTAACGGTAGCGGGTGAACCAGGTTTGCAGTATGTCGAAGAACTGGTCGTCGCCTACTTCGCGTCG
>JAYTKG010000185.1:0-6529 GCA_043730435.1 Acidimicrobiia bacterium
GTTCCGTCGACGTGTCGACTGGGCATGTCAATTCCCGTGCCGCCGATAGCAACGAGATTGCCCAGATCAACGCTGGCCGCCTTGAGTTTTCGCGCCGCCGATGGCGTGTAGATACCGGCGAGCGTGGCGCCGTCACAGACCGGGTGTAACTCGGCGGCGCCAGTGGCGATGATGACGTCGTTGGCCCGGAGGTGCAGCATGCCGGCTGTGGTGCGGACGATGACGGTGGGGCCGCCGTAGACACCGACCACTTCGTTGCCATCACGGGTGTCGAGGATGGTGACGAGTCGGCCCGCATCGTCACCTTCGACGGCAGCGGCCGCTCCCCCGCTGTCACCGGCGCCGATGACGACCAGATCGGCGGTCTCTTTTCTGACGGGAATGTGAGCGAACTGCTGTCGGGTCTCGGTGGTATCGAGAGCGGCGATCGGAGGGCCACCAAAGGTCGGGTGGCGCTTCACAACGGTGGTGTCTTGTGCCTCGACCTGGCAGGTGCGCACAAACGCCGTGCCATCCACCTCGGCCACACAGTTGCCGCAATCGCCAGCGAGGCAGAGCGTGCCGCCGTGCAGGGGGTGCTGCCCGTTGCGCACGATAGCGATAGCGACCGTATCCCCCTCGACAAAGGCCAGTTGCTGCCCGTCAACCGAAATCGTCATTGTGAGATCCTTACCGCTCGACCAGAGCCAGTCACATCGTTCCGCATGTCAGGCGCGCATGCGGAGGCCGGCGGGGTCGAAGATAGGTTCGAGTTGGAGCCGGGCGGGGCGACGGATTCCGATGATTTCGATCTCGAAGCCGGAGGTGGCCGGGTCGAGCAACTCTGCGGGGATGTAGCCCATGGCGAGTGACACCTTGGAGTTGTGGGAATAGCCACCGGAGGTGATCCAGCCGACGACCTTGTCGTTGTGCCACACCGGCTCGTCACCAATGACGTCGGCGGCATCGGTGCCGGCGCCAACCTCGACCACGAACGTGACCAATCGACGGTCGGGGCCTTTGGCCAGTTCGGCTTCGTAGGCGGCGCGGCCGATGAAGTCGTGATCGAGTTTGATGTAATGCTTGATGCCCGATTCGAGCGGCGTGTAGATAGGCCGATACTCACGGAACCAAGTGCCGAAGTTCTTCTCGAGACGCAGTGACATGAGCGCCCGGAAACCGAACAGGCCAATGCCGTGGGGCTCGCCCGCTTTCATCAGCGAGTCATACAGCGCGCACTGATACTCGGGCGTTACCCAGATCTCGTAGCCGAGGTCGCCGGAGTAGGTGATGCGGCCGACCATGGCGGGCACCATGCCGACATCAATCTGGCGGAAGTCCATGAACTTAAAGTCGTTGGTGAGGTCGGTGTCGACGAGCGTCTGCAGCAACTCACGCGCCTTCGGGCCAGCGATGGAGAGGCCGACCAGGCCGAGGCCGTGCACCTTGAACTGCACGCTGCCATCGGTGGGGATGTGGGCGAGGAACCAGCGGCTGTGGTTGATCTCGGCCGACTGTGACCCGAACAGGAAGAACTGGTTTTCACCCAGGCGAGCAACCGTGAATTCGCCCTCAATACGACCGGCCGGATTCAGCATGGCCGTCAGCACAATGCGGCCAACCTTCGGCATGCGGTTGGTAAGCATCGACGACAACCACGCCTCTGCCCCACTGCCGGTCACTTCGTACTTGGCGAAGTTCGACACCTCGGTGAGGCCAACGCGCTCACGCACGGCCTTCACTTCTTCAGCGACAACATCGAACGCGTTCGAGCGGTAGAAGGTGACGTTCTCGTGCGGGTCTTCGCCGGGCTTCTGGAACCACAGGCTGTGCTCTAAACCAAACGACGCGCCCCACACCGCGTTGGCCTTATCGAGCCGTCCGTGAATGGGCGTCATGTGCAGCGGACGGGCGCCCGCGAGTTCTTCGTTGGGGAAGGTGATGCGGAAGCGGCGGGCATAGTTTTCGCGCACCTTGGCGTTGGTGTACTGCAGCGTGGCGTAGTCCCCATAGCGAGCGACGTCCATACCCCACACGTCTAGCCCGGGCTCGCCATCGGTCATCCAGTTCGCTAACGCCAGACCAACGCCGCCGCCCTGCGACAGGCCAGCCATCACCGCGCACGCCACCCAACAGTTACGGATGCCACGCACCGGGCCGACCAGCGGGTTGCCGTCGGGCGAGAACGTGAACGGCCCATTGATAACCGTCTTGATGCCGGCCGTGGCCATGGCCGGATAGTGCTGGAAGGCCACCTCTAACTCTGGCGCAATGCGGTCAAGGTCCGGCGTGAGGAGGCGCTGCGAAAAGTCCCACGGCGTGTGCTTGGGTGACCAGGGGACACACGCCTGCTCGTAGGTGCCGAGCAGCATGCCGCCGCCTTCTTGGCGGATGTAAATCTCACCCGAGAAGTCGAGCGCCATCGGCATTTCCTTGCCGGTCTTGGCCACATGTGCGGCCACTTCTGGCATGTCTTCGGTGAGCAAATACATGTGCTCCATTGCCAACACGGGCAGTTCGATCCCGATCATTCGCCCGACTTCACGGGCCCATAATCCGCCAGCATTCACAATGTGCTCGGCGTGTATTTCGCCCTGCTCGGTGACGACATCCCACGTACCGTCAACGCGTTGGTTGAGCGCGGACACCCAGCTGTTGCGGTAGATCTCGGCGCCCTTTTGCTTGGCGCATTCGGCATACGCCCACGTGACGCCGCTGGGGTCGACGTGGCCTTCCACCGGGTCGTACAGCGCGCCGATGAAGTGGCTGTGATCCATCAGCGGGAAGAGTTCCTGCGCCTCTTTGCTGGAGATGAGTTCAAGGTCCATGCCCAGGTAGCGGCCACGAGCGACAGCCATGCGCAACCAGTCCATACGCTCTGGCGTGTCGGCCAACATGAGCCCACCGGGCAGATGGATGGAACAGTTACGACCCGACTGCGCCTCGATCTTTTTGTAGAGCTCGATGGTGTACTGCTGCAGCTTGGAAACGTTGGGGTCACCGTTCAACGTGTGCATGCCGCCCGCCGCGTGCCAGGTAGAACCGGAGGTGAGCTCCTTACGCTCGATGAGCACGAGGTCGGTCCACCCCGCTTCGGCCAAGTGATAGAGCACGCTGGCACCCACCACACCGCCACCAATTACGACAACCTGCGCAGACGTTTTCACGTACGTGTTTCCCCTTCGTGTGGCCCGGCCGAGCCGACCGTCAATGATTTCAGACTTCTCGTGGGTGGTGTCGGCTGGAACACCGGTTGGTCCGCGCCGCCGGACCATTTTGTTTTCGGCGTGTATCCGATCAGATGCCCCTGCACATGAAAGTGGGCAGATGGCGAAGACGGAACGCTGCACCGCTGCGCCTGATCAGCATTCGAGACGGTCACGGCTAAAAGTCCGTGGGGACGCCGCCCTCGGCCTTGCGGCGAGCAACGAACGCTTCGAGTTCTTCTTTGATGGCGCTGTCGAGCGGCGGTGGTTCGTAGGCGGCGAGCATCTGCTTGTAGACGGCGTTGGCCTTACCCGCGGTTTGGGGGCTGCCGGCCTCTTCCCACGTTTCGTAGTTGCGCCAGTCGGACAGCATCGGGTGGTGAAAGGCGGTGCGGAAACGCTCCTGGGTGTGACCGACGCCGAAGAAGTGTCCGCCCGGACCGACTTCCTTTATTGCATCGACCGCCAGCTCGTCATCGTTCACCACTACCGGGTCGAGGAAGGCTGAGACCATCTGCAGAAGTTCGGCATCAAGCACAAGCTTTTCGAACCCGGCGTGCAGGCCGCCTTCCATCCATCCGGCGCCGTGCATCATGAGGTTCACACCGCCCATCACAGCACCCCAGATGGAGAAGACCGACTCGTACGCAGCCTGCATATCGAGCGCGTTGGCGGCGCACACATTGCTGCTGCGATACGGGAAGCCGTAGCGCCGGGCGAGTTGCCCGCCGACCATAGCGGTACGCATGTATTCGGGCGTGCCGAACGCTGGAGCACCCGATTGCATATCGACGTTGGAGGTAAATCCGCCGTACACCGCCGGACTGCCGGCTCGCACGATTTGCGTGAGCGTGATGCCGGCGAGCGCTTCCGCGTTCTGTTGTGCGAGCGCACCAGCGAGCGTGACCGGCGCCATGGCTCCCGACAGGGTGAACGGCGTGAGCACAACCACCTGGTTGCGGGCGGAGTATTCCAGGATGCCCTGCAGCATCGGCACGTCGAGCCGCAATGGTGACGACGAGTTGATGATGGTGAAGATGCTCGGCTCGTTCTCGATCTGCTCGTCGGTTCGGCCGCGAGCGATGCGAACCATCTCCAAGCAATCCTGATTGCGCTGCCGCCCGAGGCTGTAGGCATGAATCGGTTTGTCGACGAGCGTGAGCGCGTCGTAGGTGGCATCGAGGTGGCGGACCGATGCGTGAATGTCGATCGGTTCCACTGGATAGCCACCGAGGAAGTGCACCGTGTTGAACATTTGACTCAGCCGCAGCAGGTCTTGGTAGTCCTGCCGGTTACCCACCCTGCGGCCACGGTCCATATCAAACACGTTGGGCGCCGATGCCACCGACCCGAACGCCATCCAATTCCCACCGATCTGCAGGTCGTGCGCCGGGTTGGTCGCGTGCAGCGTGAACTGGTTCGGAACCGTGGTGATCTTTTCGAGGATGAGGTCCGGGTCGAACCGCACCCGATCGCCCTGGACGTCCGCGCCAGCCTGCTTTAACAGGTCCCGCGACTCGGGATCGAGAAAGTCCATCCCGATCTCTTTGAGGATGCGCAGCGAAGCCAGGTGAATGTGCTCGAGCTCGTCGGCACTCACGACCTCGGTCGGCGCATATCTGAGCCGGGGTTGCGCGTAAGGGCGCTGCTCAATCGCTCGCACCTTCCCGCCCGTGTCAACCCGTCCACCACGCCGCCGCCGACCCCCCGCATCATCCTCAGCCATGGCCCCCACTCCCCAGTCGACGTGCTGTCGACGCTACTACCCACGACCCTATCCCAGTACGATCGTGTCAAGAATGCCGAGCTTTCATCCGACGGCCGCGAAAATAAGGCCTCGCCTAGCACCGTTGCGACGGTGGTCAACTGCGTCGCAGGATTGTTCGTTTCGTTACTTCAGGCTCTCAAGAACCACGCAGAGTGATTCCCCAACTGGCAGGTCTCGGTTACCGTAATCGGCGTGATTCGAACGAAATCCTTCGCCGCTGCCGCAGTCATCGTGGCCCTCAGCGCCTGTTCCGGATCGGCCAAAGTCGCCGCGCCCACAACTGTCGTTACCGCTGCCCCGGCCCCGCTCTCGACAACGACCCGAGCGACGGTCGCTCCTACCACCGCCGCGCTCACGACAGTGGCGACGACCGTTGCCCCAACTGCGCCACCCTCGACGACTGTTGTGGCTGTCCCGGTTGATGATGTCGACGCACTAAAGCAGACCATCAAACAGGCGGCGATCAGGGGACTGATTGTTGACGCTCACGAGTGCATTGCTGCACCACTCGCTTGCGATCCAATCAAGATCACGCCAGTGCAAGGAACGGCCCGCGCCATCTTGCAGCGCAACGTCGATCGTTTGATTGCGTCGGGTGAACGATCGACAACGAATGAGCAGGACCCGAGCTACCTTTCGGTTAGCAGCGTGGAGCTCGATCCGGATCGGACCCGAGCCGTCAACCTTGGGTGTTGGTGGGATACGGCCATTCTTCTCATTCCGAAAGGGAACAGCGATGGTTCCGACAAGATCACAAACGATAAGGATTCATCAAACGAAACCCGTTTGACCCTCGTGCTCGAGGACGGCCGCTGGCTGATCGAGTTGGCTGAAATTCTGAACACCACGCCGGGCAGGAATACATGCCCGCCAAAGTGACTCTGGCTGTCGCCCTGACGCTTTCGATCTTGCTGGCGCCCGAAGTAGCGCACGCTGGCGAGACGGCTGAGGCAATAGTCGACTCCAGCGGCAGGACTTCGGTGTCGGCGAAGGATTGGATGGATGGTACGCCGCAGGCTTCGGGGCCGGCTTGTACCTGGAGGCCGGGAAGTTTGACGGGTGGGTTCCAAGCCGGACAGTCCAAGATCGAGAACGGTCGCTATTTCCGTATCTGGGTCAAGACATGCCCGGACGGCAGCGTCACCGAAGTCTGGGTACCGGACATCTCACCGCGTGAACTCGCTCAAGAACATGAGCAAGAGATCATCGACCAGATCCCTGAGCTGATGCCTCAATTCGCTCCGCCTCTGAAGCCGCAATACAAGGGTCACCCCACCCACATCTGGTTCACGGCCAAGGACCTCAAACCAAGAATGACCACCGCGAGCGTGCCCCAGATAAGCATCACGCTCACGGCCACACCCATCAACACTGTGTTCCACACTGGCAGCAATGCAGGTGACTTCGACTGCAAGGCCATCCCGAAAGCGCTCGGCGAGTGCGATTTCACCTACACCGAAACTTCGAAGGACGCTCCCGACCTCCAATTCGAAGCTGGCGTTACCGTGCGCTGGAAAATCTCTTACACCGTGAGCGGCGGGGGTGGCGCCGGCGACCTCACACCCGTCAACAAAAA
>JAYTKG010000186.1:0-4961 GCA_043730435.1 Acidimicrobiia bacterium
AGCGCTCGAGCCGTTCGAGGCTCTCCTGCGAAAGCATCTCGATCGCATCGAAGAATGCGTCCGGCCCGGCGGCTCGCAACGCAGTGTCTCCCTCGCTGGGCCGCTTCGGAAGGTGGCTGGTCAGGAAAACCAACGGCACCTCGCCGCGTGCATCCTTCAACGCATAGGCACGTCCGAGCGATTTCCACACAGTGTCGGTACGAAGCAGGCCGCCTCGGTGGCTCGTGAACGCGCCCGACACGTCGAAGAACCAAGTTTCGCCGTCGTCGTCGGTGGCGACGAAGTTCACGGTGACGCCGGTTTTGCGTATGCGTTTATTGCTTTCTGCAATTTGGAACCCGGCATCGTTGATGAGCTGCTCGGCGAGCTTCTGCGCTGCCTTTCCTTCCTTCGTAGCTCGACTCTGGAAATCCTCGGCGTCATCAAGGGCTATCGCTGGCGCCTCCACTGTGCGTCTCCGGCTGAGCTGAACCTCGGGCACGCTCGGCGCCAGTGCTTCCTGGACACGGCGACGAGCAATCTCGACGTAACTTTCATCGAGGTCGTAGCCGACGTAGCGCCGACCGAGTCGGGCGGCAGCGACGAGTGCCGAGCCACTCCCCATGAACGGATCGAGCACGAGATCATCCTTGAACGTGTACAGACGGATGAGCTGCTCGGGCAACTCGACGGGGAACGGAGCGGGGTGACCGACCCGGCGCGCACTCTCAGGTGGGATCGACCAGATGTCGAGGGTCATGGCCATGAAGTCCTCGGTCATGAGCGTGCTCTCGTGTGGCAGGCCGTCTGCTGCGCGCTGCTTCACGGAGCGAGCACGGTCGAATCGCCCCTTGCTAGCCACGATCACCCGCTCGCTGATGTCGCGGAGCACTGGATTGGCGGCGCTTCGGAATGAACCCCAGGCGCACGAACCGCTGGCGCCTTCTCCCTTCTGCCAGATGAGTTCCCCTCGGAGAAGCAGCCCGAGGTCGTGTTCGAGAATGCGGATCACATCGGCAGACAAGCTTCGGTATGGTTTACGGCCGAGGTTGGCCACATTTACGGCGATGCGGCCTCCAGGCTCGAGCTTGCGTACGGACTCGGCGAATACATCGGTCAGCATCTCGAGGTACTCGAGGTAGGAAGCGGGTACGCCCTCTCGCTCCAACTCCTCTTCGTACTGCTTGCCAGCAAAGTAGGGCGGCGACGTGACGACGAGCGCTACCGAGCCATCGGCGATTCGATTCATGTGTCTTGCATCACCGTGAACGAACGGCTCGTCTACCGGAAACGGCTGCGGGACGTCTTGGTCGTCTGAAAGTTCCGGTGCACGAAATCGATCGTAGAACGGCGTTGAGTCGTGGCTTTCACGGGCGCCCACGCCGAAGTTGGAGGTAGTCGTCTTTCGTCGTTCCTTCATCTTCCCCTCATCGCGTGAGCCACCTGATCGTAGCCGAAGATTCTCGATTTTTGAGACCCCTAAGTGGGAGGGGCGCATGAGGCACAGTTGGGTAGCGGTGGAAATCCCGCTACGTCGAGCTGGATTGCCGTGACGGCGCTACGCGGTGCAAGTCCTGGGTGATCGTGGCCGACCCGTTCGGGCTCGCACTGAAGAACCACAACACTCCGTTCACTCTAACGGACGCCACCGGCTCCTGTGTCAACCTCACCACCGAATTTGGGTCCAGTTCGTTTTTTACCTCTACACGTCCCTGATGGACAGTGATTGTGACGGCGTTGAAGATAATGCTGACATCTCGCCTTCCCGACGACGTGTCGTCGTACCAGGTGGCTGACGGTGACACCCTTGTGCCCGCCGACGTTGCGGGGTGGCGATGAACGTCACGGTGGCCGGCGCCAAAGCCGCTGGCTTTACGGTCTTTCCGTGCGGTCACCCACACCGGAGGTGTCGAACCTGAACTACAACGCCAATGGCGTCATTCCGAACCTCGTCATTGCCAGCCCCGGAACCAACGGTGAGGTGTGTCTCTACAACCCGGAGGCGCTCGACCTGATCGTCGACATCGCCGGCGTCTTTCCGGCCGGTAGCGGCTACGCGGCGCAAGCCAGTCCCCAGCGTGCCGTTGACACTCGAGGTTCCGGTGCCCGCGTGGGTGGAACTGCTATCCGAGAGGTCGCCGTTGCCGGAGGGTTTCGCTACGGTCTTTCCCTGTGGCCAGCAGACACCAATGGCATCAAATGTGAACTACGTGAAGGGTCAGGACATCCCGAACTTTGTCATCGCGAAACCCGGCGTTGGCGGCAAGGTCTGCGTGTAGTCCTCTGCTCTGGTCGATGTGATCGTCGATGTCTCGGGCCACTTTGCGGCCGAAACCGGATTCACCGCTACGGCTGCACCAGTTCGTTTCCTCGACAGCCGGAGCACCACACGAATTGCAGCGGGAACATCGAAAGAGACTGACCGTCGCCGGAGACAAAGGCATTCCTGCCGATGCCAAGGCAATGGCTATGAACGTCACTGCGGTCGGTGCGTCGGCGGACGGCTTCATGACCGTGTACCCGTGTGGCGAGCCCGTTCCGTTGGCGTCAAATCCGAACTATGCGAAGGGCCGCGACATCGCCAACTCGGTCCTCGCCAAGCCCGGTGTTGGCGGCAAGGTCTGCTTCTTTAGTGACAAAGCCGTTGACATCGTGGTTGATGTCTCGGGCTACTTTGGTGCCGAGAGCGGCTTCGGCCCAATCACACCAATTCGCGACGTGGACACCCGCGAGCGCCCGACCGTCTAGAGCCGGGCGATGCTCGCTTCATAGCGGTTGCTGGCCACATGGTCGCCGCTGACCAGGTGAAGGTCGAGTACCAGTGGTCCCGGAGCGTCCGGGGCCACAAAGCGGGCGGTGCCCACGAACGCCACGCCGTCGGCCTCCACGGCGCCTCCCCAGCGCCAGCCATGACTGCCACCGTTCCACGTGAGTTCGGCCGTGACCTCCAGGCCTTCAAGCGGTGTACGGAGGTCACTGATGACGTGGATGTCGAGCGCCACCGGCTCGTCGGTGGCGAGCCGGGACGGCATCCGCTCGGCCACCACGATGATGGGTCGGCACGAGTCGATGAGCGCCTGGTAGGCCGGTTTCGCAACTCGATTGTGGTCAAGCAGGCTGGCACTGATGGCTGGTTGGGCATCGGCAAGGAAAAACACCGCGAACCCGCCAGTGGGGCGATACTTTAGTCGGCGAAGCGTCTCCACCTGATGCTTGATCAGTTCGGCCTGGTAGGCCTGACTGGCGGCGCGCCACTGTTCGAAGGTGCGAAAGGTACCGGGTGGCACGTAGTTGTCGAACGCGGTTCGTTCCATGCCGAATCGCTCGACGAGCAGCTCAAAGTTCAGTTCCGGCCAGTTCGTGGCGTCGATGAACTCGCTGGATGTCGGCACGCTCTGCGCCCCGAACTCGCTGACGAAACGCACCAGACGCGGCACCGTATTGGCAAAGCCGGGAAGGTCTCGTTCGTCTCCCTTGTGCCAACCCAGATAGAGGTGGCTGTCGGTACCGTCGAGCTGAGGCAGATGCGGGAGCACGCCGGAATGGGCGATGACGGGCCGGCTGTCATCGGCCTTACGCAACGCGTTCTTGATCCAGCCGTCGAGGACCGATTTGTTCCAGGTCGGCAAGCCCTGACGAATAAACGACTTGGCCCGGCCTGGGAATGACTGGGCTTCGGGTGTCGTCGGTGAAATCGGCACGGGCTCGTTGTGGC
Organism: Acidimicrobiia bacterium; assembly: GCA_043730435.1. Taxonomy (GTDB): domain Bacteria; phylum Actinomycetota; class Acidimicrobiia; order Acidimicrobiales; family Ilumatobacteraceae; genus JANMCE01. The sequence continues at coordinate 3,695 of JAYTKG010000186.1, forward strand.
CGCACCACACGGCCAGGGAGGGATGATGGCCGAGCGCATAGACCGCTTCGGTGGCCATGTGCACCGCCGAGCGCCGCACCGTGTGTGCGTAGCCGCGGTGCAGCGGCAGATCCTGCCAGACGAGCATGCCCAGTTCATCGGCGGCGTCGTACAACTCGGGTCGGGCGATGTGGCCGTGCACCCGGATGAGATCGAGGCCGGCGTCGCGGGCGAGTGACACGTCGCGTCGAATCTCTGCCACGGAGGCTTCGCCCAGCGCTTGACGGGTGGGGGCCAGGTTCACGCCCTTGCTGAAAAGGCGCTCGCCGTTGATCGAAAGAACGAAGTCGTTCATCGCCACCTGACGAAGGCCGGTGCGCACGGTACGGGCATGCGACAGCTCACTGACCCCGGCTCCGTCGAGGTCGTCATCAACGAAGACCTCAACGTGCGCAGTCACGAAGTTCTGTTCACCGAGCGACCACGGCCACCACAGGTCTGGATCGTTGATACCGAAGCTCCACTCCACCACGTTGCTTCCGGTGGCGAGCGGCTGCGTGAGCTCGCGATCGACGGTGTCGGCGACGGTGGTGCGAATTCGGACCGGTCTGGCCCGGTTGCTGTCGAGCACCGCTCGCACATCAATAACCGCTCGTTGCACCGACGCCTCACGACACCGGATGCTGAGCCGGTCGATGCGCACGGGACCGGTGCGTTCGATGTGGACCTGGCGCCAAATGCCGCCCGGATTCCACGACGGATCAAGATAGACGGCGTCCTGAAACACACCCGTGAGATTCCGTTTCAACGCCCGGTTGCGCTGGGGTGAACACGTCACTTCGACCGCGAGGACGTGTTCGTTGCTGAGGCGAGCCAGATCGGTTATCTCGTAGGAATGGGGAAAGAAGTAGCCCTCGGGGTCGCCCAGGTAGGCGCCGTCGAACCACACATCACCCTGGTAGAACAGCCCGTCGAGCACGACCCAGCTGCGAGCTTCCTTTGGTCCAGCATCCCAGTCGAAACCGGTTCGGTAAATCAGCGGTCCGTCGCTGTCGACAAACGCAGGCTCCGACCGCCAGTGGCCCGGCACGCGGACCCGCTGCCATTCCGAATCATCAAAGCCCAGAGCGAAGGCCTGACGCCGAAGGTCATCGTCCGCGAGCGCCGCTCGCCAGGTGCCCGAGAGATCCATCGGTGATGAGGGTAACGCGGTACGCCATCGGTGGCTCAGCGTTGCTACGGTGCGTTCATGGCAAGCCATCCGCAGACGCTCGGGTCCCTAAAGGCA
>JAYTKG010000187.1:0-2664 GCA_043730435.1 Acidimicrobiia bacterium
GCGAGCGTGCTGTTGGCCACCTTCCACCCGTTGTTGACGCCGCCGACGACGTTGTCCTTCGGGCAGCGAGCGTCGTCGAAGAACACCTCGCAGAATTCGGCGGTGCCGTCGGGCTGAGTGATACCGCGCACCTCGACGCCGTCTTGACGCATCGGCACCAGCAGGTAGCTGATGCCCTTGTGCTTGGGCGAGTCCGGGTCGGTGCGGGTGAGCAGGAAGCAGTAGTCGGCGTGGTGGCCACCGGTGGTCCACACCTTCTGGCCGTTGATGATCCACTCGTCACCGTCGAGGATGGCGCTGGTCTTCAGCGACGCCAGGTCGCTGCCGCTGTTGGGCTCGCTGAAGCCTTGGCACCAGCGCATGGTGCCGTTGAGGATCTGCGGCAGAAATTCCTTCTTCTGCTCTTCGGTGCCCCACTGGAGGATGGTGGGGCCTACCAAGGTGTCACCGAAAAAGTCGGCGCGCATCGGTGCCTTGGCGCGTGCGAACTCCTCGGACAGAACAACGCCCTCGAGCGTGGAGAGGCCTTTGCCGCCGTACTCCTTGGGCCACGTCGCGCAGATCCAGCCGCCCTCGAAGAGCTTCGCTGGCCAGCCAGCGTTGAACGCCTTGCGGTCATCGGAGCTCATCTCGAAGCCCGGCTCGAACCAGCCGGAAGGAAGATTGCTCTCCAGCCAGCCACGGATTTCGGCACGGAATTGCTCGGCTTCGGGGGTGTAGCTCAGTTCCATGTCAACAGTATTGACCCACGGGTCAAGTTTTGCCAAGTGCACGCCTCGATCAAGCCCTCTCGACGAGTTCACGATCATGAAGTGGTGACGAAATCGCCCGGAAACAAACCGACGCCATTCTGTCGACAACCCGACGAATGGAGTAGCGCATGGATTCTGGAAGTCTGACCTGGGTGCTGGTGTCAGCAGCGATGGTGCTGTTCATGACACCAGGGCTCGCCTTCTTCTACGGAGGCATGGACCGCAGTCGCAACGTCTTGAACATGCTGATGATGAACTTCTACTGCGTTCTCATCGTCCCCGTGGTGTGGGTGATCGTGGGCTTCTCACTTGCGCAGGGTGGTACCGGCAACTTCATTGGGAACTTCGACCACGTCTTCCTTGACGGCATCGGCATCCTCGATGACAACGGCGGCAAAATGGCAACGGTTGCGTTCTTGGGCATGTTTGCGTGCATCACTCCAGCGCTCATCTCTGGCGCGGTTGCGGATCGCATGAAGTTCTCGGCCTGGGCCGTCTTCGTGCCCGTGTGGCTACTACTGGTCTATGTGCCCGTCTTCAAGTGGGTCTACGGCGGCTGGCTGGGCGACCGCGGTTCGCTGGACTTCGCCGGTGGCACAGCCATTCACGTCAATGCTGGAATCGCCGCGCTGGCAGCGGTGCTGGTGCTGGGCAAGCGCAAGGGTTGGCCGAAAGAAGGTCACCCGCCGCACTCGATGCCCCTCGTCATGCTCGGCACAGGCATTCTGTGGTTCGGCTGGTTCGGCTTCAACGCCGGCGCGGCCCTCGCCGCCCACGGGCAGGCAGCTCAGGCGTTCATGAACACGTTCCTGGCAGCAGCCGCGGCTGGCCTGGTGTGGGTGCTGGTTGAGCGCATCCGCGATGGCCACGCCACCAACCTCGGCGCTGCCTCGGGCATTGTTGCTGGCCTCGTCGCCATCACCCCCGCAGCTGGTTTCGTCTCTGGCGCTGCGCCACTCGCGATCGGCGCAATCGCCGGAGTTGTGTGCTGCTACGCCGTTCGCCTCAAGATCAAGTTTGGTTACGACGATGCACTCGATGTCGTTGGCGTTCACTTCGTCGGCGGTCTGGTGGGCTCGCTCCTCATCGGCGTGTTTGCCAACCCAGAGTTTTTCGGCCTCACATTCAAGTCGGGCCTCATCTACGACGGCGGTCTTGGGTTGCTCGGTGAGCAGGCGTTGGCCAACGGCTCTGCGATCGTCTGGTCATTCCTGGTCACCGGAGCCATCATGATTGTCCTGAAGAAGACCATGGGCATCCGCGTCAGCGGAGAAACCGAGACCAACGGGCTCGACTTTGCCGAGCACGCCGAAACCGCCTACCACTGATCGCCGAACGAAAGCAGACACACATGAAACTCATCACAGCGATCGTCAAACCATTCAAACTCGACGACGTGAAGGCGGCGCTCGCCTCCGCCGAGGTCGTCGGCATGACGGTTTCGGAGGTCCGCGGCTTTGGCCGCCAGGGCGGCCACACCGAGACTTACCGCGGCACCGAATACCAACTCGACTTCGTCCCGAAGGTGAAGATCGAGATCGTGGTTGACGACGAGCTCGTCGACAGCGTCGTCGATTGCATCATCGCCGCGGCCAGCACCGGCAAGATCGGTGACGGCAAGGTGTGGATCACCGCCGTCGACGACATCGTGCGCATCCGTACCGGCGAACGCGGACACGATGCCATCTAACAGTCATTGGGTTGCCTGCGGTACGCGGCCATGGGCTGCAGCGAGATCGGCGACAGCAAGATTTGGGTGGTCGACGTCGACCGCTTGATTCGAATCCGGACTGGCGAGGAAGGGGTCGACGCCATCTAGACGTCGACCGGTACTGGTAAGGGCAAGCGTAAGGGCCATGATGGGTATCGATCTTTGGATGGTGCCCGTCGCGGCCCTTACGTTTTTCTCGTG
>JAYTKG010000188.1:0-2061 GCA_043730435.1 Acidimicrobiia bacterium
CGCTCTCGCTCAGGCCCGCAACCTCGACGTCACTTCAGAAGAGCTGCCGCATCTCCCGTACGAAGTGGTGCTTTCAGACAATGTACGCAATTGGCTGTCCCTCACTCAAGACTAAGGACCGGGGTCCTTGCCCCCGCCGTTGTGCGTCGGGCCAATCTCGCTACTGCAATCGGCACCCGGTAACTCGGAGCAACGGTATGAGACACATCGGAGTGCCGCAATGCACCGCTTCGAATCGGCTCTCGTGGTGCACTCGGATGCAGCGATAGGCCCGACGGTCGGAAACCATTTCCCTGGTTGCGGCGCGAGACGCGCCTTCGCTCGCCTACAAAGGCAGGTTGCCCGTTGCGGTGCGGGTGGAGCCATGGTCTTTGTAGGCGGCAATGGCGCGTTGGGCGATGCGCATCTGGTGGATTTCATCTGCGCCGTCGGCGAAGCGAGCCCAACGGGCCCGGGTAAGCATGCCGGCCAGGGGCGTGTCAGTGGAGTAACCGAGGGCACCGTGTACCTGAATGGCACGATCGATGATGCGCCACAGGCTGTTGGCTACGAAGTGTTTGGCCATGGACACTTCGGCTATGAAGTCTTGCCCGTTCTCGATCTTGTAGGCGCCGTGAAGCACCATGAGTTTGCACTGGTAGAGCTCCATTGCCGAGTCGGCAATCATCCACTGGATACCCTGCTTCTCCGCCAGCAGAGACCCGTGACTGAAACGTTCGAGCGAGCGCTTCACCATCATGTCGAGCGCGGTCTCGGCCTGGCCGATCCAACGCATGCAGTGCGCCAGACGAGCCGGCCCAAGACGATACTGGCCGAGCAGATGACCCTGGCCCTGGCCACCGAGCATGTTGGTGTGCGGCACCCGCAGATCGTGGATGCTGATCTCACAGTGGTTGTGACCACCCGACATCGTTTCCACGTCGCGCACTAACTTCCACCCTTCAGAAGGCAGGTCGACGATGAAACAGGTGTTGGCAGCTTGAGGCAGGTCCGGGTCTTCCTCGGTGCGAGCGATGAGCATGGCGAACTTCGCGCCGCGAGCACCGGAGATAAACCACTTGTGACCGTTGATGACCCACTCGTCACCATCGCGATAGGCGAAGGTCTTGATGAGCGTCGGGTCCGAACCGGCGACCTCTGGTTCTGTCATGGCAAAGCACGAGCGGGTCGTTCCTTCGCACAACGGGCGCAGGTACTTTTCCTTCTGTTGGTCGGTACCCCAGTGCAACAACGTGTGCTGGTTGCCCTCGTCGGGTGCTTGCGCGTTCAACACGTACGGCCCGATCGACACCTTCGCGGCCTCGGCGGATACGGCGGCCATGGCTGTCGGGCCGAGGCCCATCCCGCCCCACTCGACCGGCATGTGCGGCAGCCACAGACCCCACTCCTTGGCCACCTTTCGACAGCGACCGATGGTCTTCACCACCTCGCCACGTTCACTCGAATCGATCGATTCCCACTGCGGGCGAACGACCTCGTCCATCAACTGCCGGACCTTCAGACGAACATTTTCCACCTCAGGCGGAAAAGAAAAGTCGATCACTTCAGCCACACTCCCCCACGGTCATCGGTCACAGCACGGGCCGACACAACGCAGCCGCCTCGCTAGCTTCGCGCGCTGACGGCCAGACTAGGAATGTGACCAAGCCACTCTGGGACAGCGACGTCCTGCCGACCGGCGATGACAAGCAGCGCGCCGTGCAGGCCATGTTCGACACGATCGCCCCCCGCTATGACCTGGTGAACCGGTTGATGACGTTTCGACTCGACGTGCGCTGGCGCAAGCAAGCCATCCGCTCGCTCGGGCTGCCAACGGGTTCGCTGGTGGCCGACCTTGCGAGTGGTACCGGCGACATGTGCATCGATCTCCGAGCCGAAGGGTTCCGTCCCCTGTCCGTCGACCTCTCGTTCGGCATGTTGGCCAACGACACCTCAGGCGAGCCGCGAGTGCAGGCCGACATCCTCCACCTACCCTTCCCCGATTGCAGTCTCGACGGCATCACGTGCGGCTTTGCGCTGCGGAACTTTGTCGACCTTGGCGGATTCTTCGACGAGATCGCC
>JAYTKG010000189.1:0-9295 GCA_043730435.1 Acidimicrobiia bacterium
TCCGCACGCTTGCGACGACACAGACTGGAAGCATGACCGATGTCCTTTCGGAACGCCTTCGACAGCGTCGTCAGCGAAGTGGTGATGCCACCCGGGCCAAGCAGTCGGTCGGTCGGACGGATTGGACGGCCTGGCCCGATTACGACGCGGCAGCGAGCGGGATGCGGAACTTCTGGTATCCGGTGGCCTGGTCAACGCAGATCGGTCGTAAGCCCTTCGGAACAACGGTTGTGGAGACGGCGATTGTCCTGCAGCGTGACACGTCCGGCAACGTGCACGCGTTGCACGATCGCTGCCTCCATCGCGGGGTAAAGCTGTCCCTCGGCACCGAAGAGTTTCCCAATCACATTTCTTGTCCCTATCACGGGTGGACGTTCCGCCTCAGTGACGGCGAACTCGCAGCTGTCATTACCGACGGGCCTGATTCGCCCATGAGGGGCAAGGTTGCGGTCCAAACGTTTCCGTGCGCCGAAGCGATTGGCCTGGTGTGGGTGTTCATCGGTGACCGCGAGCCACATTCGTTGCAAGAGCAACTACCGGTCGAACTGCAGGACCCGCCGTCGTTCGCCGTCGGTGGACGCATTGAAGATCGCTCCGGCAACTGGCGGTTGTATGCCGAGAACGGTTTCGATGAGGGTCACGCCAAGTTTCTCCATCGCAACTCCAAGTGGCGCACGTTCAAGACCATGCCAACGTGGAACAAGATTCACATCGAGCGTGAAGGCCGCTGGATCTACCGGGTGGAAGACGAGCGACACTGGGATGCTCACTTCCCCGGCCTCGGCACCTGGACCAATCAGCGTTGGTGGAAACAGAGGCCCAAGCAGCAGCGTGCCAGCAGCGTAAGCAACCTTGGTAACACCGGTGGTAGCAGCGCCCCCGACCCGTACATCGCCGGTCAGCAGTTCCCCGGATTCGCGTCGTTGTCGCTGCCGGGCGTTTTGCGCATTGCGTATCCGAACTTCATTCACTACGAGTTCTATGTGCCTATCGACGGCGAACACACCAAGTACGTCGGCGTGATGGTGCAGTTCAAAACCGGCCTCGCCCGCTCGTGGTTCTACACCAAGTATCTCGGCGGTATCCGCTGGCTGTTCCACGGAGGATTCTCCGCGCAAGACCACTGGATGGTGTCCGAAACCAACGCCCCGCCTGAGCGCCTGTACCGCCCCGACGCCTCGTTGTTGGAATGGCGCCGCCTCGTCGAAGACGGCAACCCCTTCGACCCCGGTACCCCCGTGGCTATCCGTCCGTCTGAATAGAACAGGGTCACGGTAGAGCGTGACCACACAGATGGTCTACTGAACGGACCGGCAGGCTGGTTGGAGCAGTCGTATGGTCCAAGACTGAAGGCATGTCGTCGACATTGGGTGGCCGCGTATCTGATCGGAGCGCCATGACGCATCCACTCGATCCAGGGCCGGAACCGGCAGGGCGCACGGTCACGGCGAATGACGGTGTGGAGTATCACGTCATCGAATACGCAGGACCGGCTGGCTCGACCAAACCCGTCTCGGTGTTCCTGCACGGGGGCGGTCCGGGCTGCTCCAGTTGGACCGATTTTGGTTGCGTCGCACCGATGTTTGCTGCGGATCGACAGTGCGTGTTGGTCGATCTCGTGCAGTACGGGAAGTCATCCAAGCCAGTCATCAAAGGTCCGCGTTGGAGCTGGCTCGCCGCGTCGATGACCTCGCTGTTTGACGCGCTTGCGCTGCACGAGCCGATTGACATCGTGTGCAACTCGTGGGGTGGCACCATCGCCATTGCGTTGGCGGCTGAGTATCCCGATCGGGTTCGGTCGATGGTGATTACCGGTTCCATGCCGGTGTTCTACGGGCCGCTCGCGCCGTTGCCCGACGGTGCTCGGCGGGGTCGTAATGTTCGTGACGCATACTTCGGGGGAGACGGCCCGACATCCGACAAGATGCGCCGGCTCATGGCCGAGCTTGAGTGGTACGACGCCTCACTCATCCCCGACGCAACCGTTCAGCGCCGTTACGAGCAGAGCCTTGATCGCGAGGAAATGTCGCTGGCCGCGCACTCCGATGACCTGCGCGGTGATTGGCAGGACTTGGAAAATCACCTGCGCACCATTGCGTGCCCGACGCTGTTTGCGTGGGGCATGTACGACGCCTTCCTCACACCCGACTATCCGTTGATGTTGGCGCGCATGGTGCCCCGCGGTCAGCTCTACATCATGGACCACGCGTCCCATCACCTACAGGAAGAACGCCCCGCCGACTATCACGCCATGGTCAGTGCCTTCCTCAACTCGAACCAGACGGCGGTGACGTTGTGAAAATCCTTCTTGTGCTCGTGAGCGTCGTTGGCGCGATCTTTGGTCGCAAACAGCTGGTGGCGCTACTCACCAAGACCACCGGAACGTGGGTCGGGGCGCCCGACCAAAAGCGATGACTGTCGACGTCGCACTCGGCCGCATCTCTTCGCAACGCGTGCTGGAAACGTGCGCGTCGTTGGTGAACATTCCGTCACCGACCGGTGATGAACGCCCACTCGCCGAGCACATAGTCGGGCTTCTTCAACGTGCCGGGATCGACGGGCGATTGATGCCAATTGACGATCGCATGGCCAATGCGTGGGCCCGCCTTTCTGCTCGCGGCCCAAACGCAGGACGGGGACCGACCGTCATGTTGTACTCGCCGCTCGACACCGTCACCAGTGGCGATGACGACGACGTGCCCTGGGTGGCCGACCGTATTGACGGGCATCTCCGTGCGACCGCCGTGTTGGATGGTGAACGTATAACTGGCCTGGGTGCGCAGAACCCGAAAGGCCACGCTGCGGCCGTTATTGAGGCTGCGATGGCGCTGGCCGAAACGGAGCTGGCCGGTGATGTGATCGTGGCCTTTGGCGCAGGTGGCATGCCCACCAACGCTCGTCGGGATGACAGTGATCCGTTGCACCGCCGGCACACCGGCCACGGTGTCGGTGCCAGCTTCCTGCTCGAACAAGGAGTGTGGGCCGACGCCGCAATCATTGCGAAATCAGGCTGGTTCGTGCAGCACGAAGAGGTCGGCATTGCGTGGTCCGACATCACCGTGCGCGGCACCCACACCTACGTCGGCGCCAAACATCGGATCGCGTACCGCAACCCCATGGCCGATGCGGCACGGGTGGTGCTTCATCTCGAAGAACTGTTCGCCAAACGCACCGATCAGTCCGGCAGTTTGGAGCCGCAAGCCATGGTTGCGTCGCTCCACAGCGGCTGGGAACGCACGGCCGCATTCCTTCCTGCGGTTGCAATCGCCAGGGTCGACCAACGCCTGCTTCCCGAGGTGTCGCCTCTCGACGCGCACCGAGCGTTGGTTACCGAGTTGCACACGTTGAGCGACGTGGACCTCTCAGCCGAATTGGTGTTGGCGATACCTGGTAGCCGCACGCCGACCGACCACTGGATCTGCGCCGCAGGCCGCCGAGCCTGGGAAGCAATTGAACGACGACCTCACGTCGAGCCGACCGGTCAGAGCGGTGCGACCGACGCCAACATCCTGCGTAACCGTGGCATCCCCACCATGCGCATCGGCCTACCAAAAGTGCTGGTCGATGGCCAGGAGCTCGGATTCGCCGAGGGCATGAATACCGTCGACGCAGCCAGCATGACCACACTCGCTGAACTGCTCGTGCGCACTATCTTCGATGTCTGCAATCGCGATAGCGGTGACCTGTGAGTCGGATGGTTCGTGGTGTGATGGCATCGCACACCACGCTCATGAATACGAAATGGGATGCCGTTGATCACCTGCCGCGCGCCCATCAGTTTCGTAATGGACTGGCGGCCGCAAAGCAGTCGTTGATCGAAGCCGACGTCGATGTCGTCATGGTGATCGGACCGAACCACTTCCGCGGGTTCTGGCTGGACCTCATGCCAACGTTCACGATTGGTGTCGGTGAAGTTATCGGTGCCGGGGAGCACGGCACGCCATCGGGTCTTCTCCCGAGCGATGCTCCACTCGCTCGCCACCTGGTTGAGCAGTTCAACGCCCACGATTTCGACCCCGCGTTTTCACTCCGACTCACCGTCGATCACGGCATTGCCCACGCCGTGCAATACATCGTTCCGGAAGGCATGCCCATCGTGCCGATCGTCATCAACAGTTTTGCGCCGCCGCTTCCGTCGCTAGCCCGATGCGCCGCCCTTGGTGAAGCGATTGCCGCCGCGGTTGCGACGGATGGCGAGGACCGTCGGGTGGCCGTGATCGGTTCGGGCGGGCTGAGTCACACACTGCCGTTCCCTGACTGGCGTTCGCCTACATCTGATGACGACGAGTTCCTTGTTCGATCATGGCTCGACGGTCGCAACGACTGGGCCAGCTTTGAAGATCGTCGTCGTGGCATCGTTCTGGCAGCACCCTCCGTGATCAACGAGACGTTCGATGAAATGGTGCTGGCGACTCTGGCCGCTGGTGACGGCAAGCGGCTCCTGAAGCACCAGAACGATCTCGTGCAAACCGCCGGCAACGGCGCCAACGAACTGCGGAACTGGATCACCGCTACGGCCGCATGCGGTTGGGCCCGTAGCCGCACGATTGCCTACTCGGCCATGCCCGAGTGGCTGACCGGCATGGCCGTCGCTGTCATCGATTCACCTAAAACTCTCGGAGGAAAAGCATGAGCGCCTGGCTTGATCTCACCGGTATCGACTTCGCCGTCGACACCATCGACGCAAGCGGAATCCCCACTCGAAGGCTCGTCGCCGGCGAAGGTCCCGACGTCGTGTTCTTGCATGGCACAAGTGGGCATCTTGAGGCCTTCACCCGCAACTTCGTGGCTCACGTGCAAGCCGGCTACCGCTGCCATGCCATCGACATGCTCGGCCACGGATACACCGGCAAGCCCGACTACGACTACGAGATTTCCCGCTACGTCGAGCACCTGCGCAACTTCCTTGATGCGGTTGGTATCAGACAGGCCAACTTGGCGGGGGAGTCCCTCGGAGGATGGGTCGCTGCGGCGTTTGCGGCAGAGTCACCCGAGCGCGTGAAGACCATTCAGCTCATCGCCGCAGGTGGCACCAAGGCCAACCCTGAGATCATGGAACGCATCAAGACCTCTACTCGTCAGGCCGTGCTCACTGATGATCGTGAGCTCACCCACAAGCGGCTGAACCTGCTCATGCATAACCCAGCCAAGGACGTGTCAGAGGAACTTGTCGACGTGCGGCACCGCATCTATCACCACCCCGAGTTTGTGCGAAACATCGATCACCTCCTGTGCCTGCAGGAGATGGAGGTGCGCCAGCGCAACCTGCTCCGACCCGAAACGCTGGCCAAGTTGGCTGGCATCCCGACGCTGATCATCTGGGGCAACAACAACCCGTTTGGTGACGTACCCGAGGCTCGCAAAATGCACGAAGACATTCCTGGGTCCGAACTCGTACTGTTCGAAGACTGCGGCCACTGGCCTCAACACGAACACGCCGACCGCTACAACGCCTTGGCCCTCGAATTTCTCGACAAACACAATCGATGACCGTTCGTCACCGGTCTCTTCCGGTTCCGTGGGGTGTCGTTCACGTCCGTGAAGCCGGCGAGAGTCATGTGCCGATTGTCTGTGTGCACCAGACCCCGCGATCAGGCGACGAGTTCCGCGAAGTCATCCAACTTGTGGCCGCTTCGTATCGAGTGCTGGCAATGGATCTGCCCGGCATGGGACGTTCAACAGCGCATCCCGACGGAGCCGAGATCACGAATTACGCAGATGCCATCATTGCTGCCTGTGCGGCGGATGGTATCGAGCGATGCCACCTCGTCGGCCACCACACGGGCGCGGCTGTCGCTGCGCAAGTTGCTGCAACGAAGCCCGGCCTCGTCGCATCACTCGTCCTCAGTTCGCCACCGTGGATGGATGCCGAAGCCAGAGCAGCACGTGCCGCTCGAGTCGGCCCCGGCATTGATGAAGTGGAGCAGACCGATGATGCGTCGTATGCCCAAGGGCTTTCCACCGGTCGAGCGTCGTTCTATCCAACCGACCGCCCGGGTCTATTGCAACGCTTCGTGGCCGACGCACTGGTGGCGGCCGACCCAACAGCCGGTCATCGCGCCGTTAGCCGCTGGCACATGGAAGACCTTCTCCCCGTGCTCGGACAGCTTCCCGTCACACTCATCGACCATCAAGCCGACCCCTTTGCCCACCCTCACATCTCCCGCTGGGCGACTGCGTTGCCCGCCGCCCTAGTCGCCGTCATCGCCGACGGGATGGTGCCGCTTGAGTACACGGCCGAGGCATTTGCTGCCATCGTGCTCGCTCAGATCGTGGCGTGAATCGACGAGCTTCTCAGCGTTTCGTGAGCAGGGTTGGCAAGAGGGCTTGGGCGACTTCGGTGGGGCATTCTTCGTGGGAGAAGAGTCCGGCACCTTTGATGACTTTGAGTTGCGCGTGGGGGAACGTGCTGACCATTTCCTCGGCCCACTTGAGCGGGAAGAAGGGGTCCTTGTCGCCCCACACCAGTTGGACCGGGACAGTGATGCGACGATGCACGTCGGCCAGTTGGTGAACGCGTTCCACGTCGAAGCCGTGCAGCATGCGGACCGCAGCATCACGGCGGGCGGGGATCTTGTGAATTGGTTGGAGGAAGAACTCGTCGAATTCGCCGTCGATAAGCGAACGATCGGCGAACGCATTTCCGAGCACGAGACCGTTGCGCCGAAGACGGGTTTGGCCGAAGATCCACCCGAGAGCGGGGGCAATGCCGGGCAGATGACGGGCCATCAGGAATGCTTTGAAGCGCCAGGTCAATCCTTGCGGTTGCTCGGTGTTGATGAGGCCCATAGACCGCAGCCTTGAATCTCCGGCAAGCGCGTGTCGCAAGATCATCCCACCGCTGTCGTGACCAACGACGGCGACATCGTCGAGTTCGAGAATGTCGAGCACGCGTCGGACAGTTTGGATGTGCTGGTCGATGGTGATGGTGGTGTTGGTACCAAAGCGACTTGATCCGGCACCTGGGAGGTCGATCACATGACAGGTCACGTGATCGGTGAGGTGGGGGAGCAGTGTGCGGAACGTTGCGCCGCTGACCGGCCAACCGTGGACGAACAGCACGTCAGGCCCGCTTCCGGCGCGGCGGTAGGCAACCTCGCCAGCGCCTACATCAAGGAAACGATCGGGTTCTCGTCGGAAGAGGTCGGCGGAAGCTGAAGCGGTAAGGGCGGGCATCGAATCCTCGAAATGGTCGGTACGTCAACACTTGTAGTGACTACTGCGAAACCATAGTTGCAGCGACCACTACAATCAAGGCGGTGGGGCACAAGTACACCAAAGAGGAAATTCTTGCGGGCGCGCTGGCGACCGCGTTTGATGGCGGCCTGAGTCAACTCACCTACGGTCGTGTCGCCAAGCACCTTGGCATCAATGACCGCATCATCGTCTACTACTTCCCGAGCAAAGAAGATCTCATCGGTGACGTACTGGTGGCCATGGGTGTGCAACTTCAAGAGACTCTGGCCCCAGCGTTCGCTGCATCAAGCGCCGATCACATCGCCTTATTGCGAGCCGCGTGGCCGATCCTTGCCCACGCCGATGCCGATCCGATCTTCGCTCTGTTCTTCGAAGCCACCGGACTCTCGGCCGCCGCACGAGACCCCTACCGAACTCTCATGCCGCAACTCGTCGACGTATGGATCTCATGGGCCGCAGAGTTCGTCCCCGGCACGCCCAAGCAGCGTCGCACCGAAGCCGAAACCGCCATTGCCCTGCTCGATGGTCTCCTCATCCTTCGTCAAGTAGCCGGCCCCGCCGCCGCCGACCGCGTCGCCAAACGACTCGGTATCCGCTAACCGTTAGACACCCGAGGGCCGTACGACTTCTACGGCAAAAGGAGGCGTCGGGGCGCCGAGTCGTTGGCTGATGGACGCTGCGGTGGTGCAGACCAAGCTCGATGTTGCCGGGTCGAGACTGTTCAGTGATGTGGTGACCGAGATGGCACCGACGACGGCCCCGCCGAGGCCGATGAGCGGCGCGGCCATGGATGCGAACCCCTCCACCATTTCTTCGTGCTCCACTGCGTATCCGAGACTGCGAGCGCGGGCTAGATCTTGCGCCAGTTCAATGGGGTCGATCAACGTCTTGGAGGTGATGGCTGGTAATGGTCCGCTCAGGATGCGACGGGTCCATTCCGGGTCACCGAACGCCAACATGGCCTTGCCGGTAGCCGAGGCATGAAACGGTGCGTTGCTCGTGACACTCGATGGTGTCGGCGTTGATGATCGGGCTACCAGTTTGTCGACGTACAGCACCATGTCGGGAAGTGGTACCGCCAGGTGGATGCTGTGCCCGGTTGCGGAGAGCAGCTCTTCCATGAACGGGAGCGCGGTGTCTCGAAAGCGGCGACGAGTCGGCACCCGTGCGCCCAGGTCGAAGAGGCGTGGACCAAGACGGAAGCCGTCACCGTTGCGTTCCACGACGCCCCACTCGATCAGGTCGATACAGATGCGATGGACGCTTGACTTGGGAACCGATGATGAGCGGGCCAGCTCCGACAGGCCCATGGTGGCACCGTGGGCTGCCAGCGCGTCAAGGATCAGCTCCACCTTGCCTAGCAGGGAGCTTGATCGTTCAGTCATAGTGGCCCTCAGACGAGGGAGAGGACGTCGAGGTCTTTGGTGGTGCCGTCGTATACGAGGACGCCGTCACGCAGGGCAATGCAGCGGGAGACGCGCTCAACGAAGGCCAACTCGTGGGTGGCGACAACCAGCGCGGCACCGCGGTCGTGGGCTTCATCGAGCAGGGTAAGCAGTGTGGTTTTGCCGGTGGCATCGAGACCAACGAAGGGCTCATCAACCAGCAGCAGATCGAAGTGTCGAACGAAGGCCATGGCGATTGCGGCTTTTTGTTTGAGACCGCGACTGAAGGTGGTGGGCAGGTCGTCGGCCCGCTCGTACAGACCGAGTGAGCCCAAGAGGTCGGCACCCTGTTGTTCCCAATCCTCGTTGCCGTGAAGGCGAGCTATCAGCTCGAGGTGTTCCCACACGGACAGGTCGTCGTAGAACGTTGGCTGGTCAGATAGGTACGAGAGGTTGGCGCGGGCCTCGATGGATCCGCCAGCGTGGCCACCAATGGTGACCTCACCGTCGGTCTTGTCGAGAAGACCTGCCACCATCCGCATCATGGTTGTCTTGCCGGAACCGTTGTGGCCGATGAGCACGACGGCTTCGCCATCTATAATGGTGAGGTCAAGCGGTTCAAGCGCAACCAATTCGCCATAGGTTCGGGTAAGGCCTTTGAGGCCGAGCGCAATCATCGAATGTCCTTTGTCATGCTTGCTTCCGGCGGGCCG
>JAYTKG010000190.1:0-9955 GCA_043730435.1 Acidimicrobiia bacterium
CCACTACAACGAAGACACCGCCTGGGCCCACCGCCAACCCGCACCCGCCAAAGAAATTCAACAAGCCGCTTGACACGCTACGGCCCTGGGGTGTCTAACCTGGCGACTAACGTTGAAGGCTACGGCGGGCGGATTGCAGGCACGGTGAATACAGACCCACAGCCAGCACAAGCGCACCGCCGACCTAGGCAGGGATCCCGGGTCGGGGCACGCGTGGGTTCGTCGATGGTCGTGACGGCCGACGAGGTCTTTGACGTGCTGGGGACTCATGATGCTGATACAGACGCGGGCCGAGGCAGAACGCACGCAACAGCACGACAAACTTCCGTTCACGTCGACCTCTGGGCGATCCCTACCACTCTGCCTTGCGTCGCGCTACTGGCAGCGCTGCGCCGCTGCCGGTCGCGTCGGCGCCGACTCCACCGGGTGTGAGCCTGTGGCTCGATAAAACACGCGAGTTCACGCTTCACATCCGCTAGCGACACGCCCATGACTTCGAGCAGTTTCCGTGTTCGGGAACCAACCTCAGTGGCCAGAACGAAAAAGAGGTGCTCAGTTCCGACGAGGGTGTCGCCATGCTCCCGGCAGAGACCGATCGCACAGTCGATCGCGTCCCTTGCCTCCTCAGAAAAAGGAGGACGAGTCTCGCCGGGCTCGGCGACCGATGCGCGTGCAGCGAACATGGCCGATCGCAAACGATCGTCAGTCACCCCGAGGTGCTCCATCGCCACCGACGCAACTCCTTCACGAAGCAGACCGAGCAGCAGATGAAGACTCGACACCTCGCTGCTCCCATCCAGCTTCGCCTCCTCAGCTGCTTGGTCGAGACATCGCTGAAGGCGAGACCGCATCGGAAAGCCGACGCTGCTCCCGAAACGTTTCCGCACGGCCTGCTTGGTCACACCGAGCGAGGTCCCGATCTCGGTCCAAGAGTGGCCTGCCCTTCGCGCCTCATCGACGAAGTACCCGACCAGATCATCGGCCTCGGCCCGTAGCTCCTCACTGATCACCACCGCCGCCCGTACGCAACTCAACGCGTCGGTCGACGATGCAGCGCTGCCACGCACGTTTTCAACGAGGCGTTCCGAAACCACAACGACAACTCTAGGTTGTCATCTTTGAAACGTCAACCGCACGTTGTCAACATCAGGCGGTTAATACTCATTGTCGAGCCCGTACGATTCTCGGCGTGATCGCCGGGTCCACAGCATTGAAGGCTCCGAAGCCACGTCGCCGGTCTTTCCGGGCTGTGCTCGAATAAGCCGAACGTTTCAAAGTGTGGTCAGTTGGTGGGTGATGGTCTCGGTGAGCCATTTCTGGTAGCGCTCGGGCGTCCAGCCGCGATCGGCAACGAACAGCCCGAACAGTTCCGGCGACATGAGCGCGTGGATCATGTCGGCTACGTCACGCTCTCGCAGCCCTGGTCGAAGCCCCTTGGTGCGGCTGATCCGGCGCGCGATGTTCCGTTGGCCTTGTGCTCGTTGCTTCTGGTACTCGGCGAACAGCGCTGCCGCGCCGATGTCCGACGCCGCCGCGTTAGAAAGGACCCGGTAGACGTCGTTGGTCCTGATGTTGATGGCCACGACAAAGTCTGTGAATGCCGACACGAGCTTCGCTAAGTCGCTCTCAGCTAAGAGAGCGGAGACTTCGGGACGTTCGGACACCGACGCTTTCTGGTCGTCGCCGGCGATGGAGACATCAAGCAGGGCTTTGAGGATGCCGAGCTTGGAGGCGAACAGCCGGTACACCGTTGCCGGCGGCACGTCGGAGAGATCGCTGATGGCCTCGATTGTCGTGGCCTGATAGCCGCGTTCCACGAACAGGGTTCGGGCCGCCCCGATCACGGCCTGGCGAGCCAACCGCGTGCGGGCCTGGCGTGGCGGATTTCTCCCGATCCCGTCGCCACCCGCTATCACGAAGAAAAGAGTAGCACTATCTATTTGAAAGTGTTACTCTCAATTTGTGCCGAAGGTCGGACATGGTCGGATCTACCGATCAACCACCCCAGAGAAGGACGACCATCATGAAGATCATGACGTGCAGGCAACTCGGAGGGGCGTGTGACCTCCAGCTGCGGGGCGACACCGCCGACGAGATCATCAAGGCCCAGGACCGACACCTCAAGGAGATCGTGATGGGTGGCGACACCACCCACGAGGAGGCGCTGGGCGCGATGAAGGGACGGTGGCGTCACCCCCTCAAAGGGATGAAGTGGTACAAGAACGTCAAGCAAGACTTCACCCGCCAGCCCGCTGGCTGAGTCGAGTCGGCCCGTTCCGACCGGGTCGACTCGACATCGAGACGATCGAGCCGATATGAACAAGACAACAGTCAAACCCAGCAAACCCAGGCCGAAACAGGTGCCCGGCGGGGTGGTACACAAGCTTCCGGCGGATCTCCGGACGGCACTCGTCGCCAATCATTCGGTACTCGACATCTGGACGAGCCTCACCCCCCTCGCCCGCAACGAGTTCATCTGCTGGATCGACGATGCCAAGCAGGACAAGACACGAGAACGCCGAATCCACCGCACGCAGGAGGAGCTGGAGGACGGCCAGCGCAGACCTTGCTGCTGGCCCGGCTGCAAGCACCGCGAACGCACCGGCCACTAAACCCGGCGATATCGACCGGGCGTCCTATTCGCGACGGCGTCAACGTTGATTGAAAAACGTTCCCACCGGGTACAGACGTGCAGTCACAATTGACGAAACGTGGAAGGACCGAAGCGATGGTGCTGAGCAAGAAGGAGAAGGAACGGCTCCCGGGAACGCTGAAACGCTCGCCGGACAAGGCGCAGGCCACGTACATGCACACGTTGGAATCGGCAGAGGAGGTGCACGGTGATGGCGAGGCGGCGCATCGCATCGCGTTCGCTTCGCTGAAGCACTCGTTCGAGAAAGTGGGCGATCACTGGGAACTCAAGGACGAATCCGGCCCGAGCGACGCCCAGGACGCCAAACAGGGCATGGAGGCTCTCACGAGCACGACGCCGACGGCAGGAGGAGTGAACGCGAACGCGACCAAGGTGCACCTGCTCGCCATCGCGAAACGCCTCGACATCGCGGGTCGGACCCGGATGACAAAGGCCGAGTTGGTCGCGGCGATCGATCGGGCCAACCGCGCGGCCACGTCAAAGGCGACACGCCGATGATCGACGATCCGTGCGATCTGGCTGTGTCGCTCGTCGGCCAACTTGCGCCGATGGAGTCGTGGTGATCCTTCGCTATCTCGAAGTGGCTGCCATCGTCTTTGGTCTCAACCTCCTGCCTGCGTTCGGTCCCCCGACATGGGCCGTGCTTGTCTTGTTCAAGCTCAACTGGCATCTCAACCCGGCCGTGCTCGTGGTCATCGGCATCATCACCGCCGGAGCCGGTCGATATCTCCTCGCGCTCGCCACCAAGGCCAGTCGGAAATGGCTCCCGAAGAAACGGGTGGACGGCCTCAAGGCCGTAGGCACCTACCTGCGCAAACACCGAGCGGGATCAGTAGCGGGCCTAGCGGTATTCGCCATCTCGCCCCTGCCATCGGCACAGTTGTTCGAAGCAGCGGCACTTGCCGACATACCCCTCGTACCGATCACCGGCGCGTTCATGGCCGGTCGAGTGGTGACGTACTCGCTCTACCTCGGCGGTGCCACCGCCGCCCAGAAGTCGTTCGGCGACACCTTCCGTAAAGCCCTCATATCGCCCTACGCCATCGGCATCGAAGTTGCCATGCTCATCGCTATCGTGCTGCTCGCCCGCATCGACTGGGCCAAGCGACTCCACATCTCCCCCGCCACCTGACAGATCTGCCACCGGGTGGCGTGCAGCTCGACCAAGACGGCTCGTCCACCAATCTCCAAGTCAGAACCAAACCAGGTACCGATGTTTGACGGCTTGCGTCTCGGGGTAGGGAGCGGAGTATGGGAACCGCGTCGTTGCATCATCGGACGTCAGGCACGCTCAGTGGTGCTCGTCCGTCCGTCGTGCGTTTGGGCCGGTTGGGTTGGTTGGCCAAAGGTGTCGTCTATGTGTTGGCCGGGTTGCTTGCCTCGGCGGTTACCGCCCGTTCGGTGGGTTGGTCCTCGACCGTGGCGCCTGATGGCGAGGCCAGTCCAACGGGTGCGATCAAAGAGATTTCCGAGTTTTCCGGTGGTCGCCTGCTGCTCTTGGCATTGGCGCTTGGGTTGCTGCTGTATGCATTGTGGCGTCTCTACACCGCGTTCGGTCCTGGAGGGTCAAGAGCCGAAGCCGTGGCCATGCGTATCGGTTACGGGATCAGCGCCGTGCTGTACTTCACGTTCAGCCTCACCGCGCTTGCTCTGGCTCGTCGTCCTACGGCAGGTGCCGATGGCAACCAGAAGGTGGTTGACGTGACGGCACGAGTTATGACTCATTCCGCTGGTCGCTGGGCTGTCGCATTTGCCGGGTTGATCGCAATCGGTGCCGGTCTCTACCGCATTGTGAAGGGAGCCAAGGGCGAGGTTGAAACCGAACTGAACTTGGCTGGCCTCTCAGCGAATCGCCGCCGGTTGATCAAGCGGCTTGGAATCGTGGGGGAAATCGGTCGCGGCATCGCCATCAGTCTTATCGGCTTTTTCTTGGTCCGAAGCGGCCTGAACGTCAACCCACAGGAAGCGACGGGGTTGGACGGCGCCCTTCGCAACCTGACCGTCAACCGATGGGGCTCTGCGCTTGTGGCGGTCGTAGGCGTTGGGTTTGTCGCGTACGGCATCTTCTGCCTGCTCACGTTCACTCACCGCCAACCTCAGGCGCCGTCATGACCACATCGCCGATCGAACTCGACTCCTCCGGTGCGGTCGGCGCTCCGGCACGTCGCGTCGATGCCCACCCCACTGGACGATCAATCGCTGGCGTGATCGGTCTGGGCTATGCCGTGATCGCCGCTGTTCTCGTTGCGCTTGGCCTCATGATCACCAAAGTGATCGACAGCAGCGCGCTGGTGAGGTGGGACCGGCGGGTGATCGTTGACTTCGCTGAGCATCGCACGACATCGCAGAATCGCCTGTCGGCGTTCTGGTCGAAATCCGCCGACGCACCATCCATCGTCGTTGTCGCGCTGATCGTCGTAATCGTTCTCGCCGTTGGCCGTCACTGGCGAGACATCGTCTGGGTCGGGGTCGTGCTGGCCACCGAACTGGCATTGTTCCTGACAGTTTCCTACATCGTTGGCAGGGTCCGTCCCGACGTTGCCCATCTCGGGTCGGTTCCCAGTACCGGTAGCTTCCCCTCCGGCCACATCGCGGTGACCGTCGCTCTCTACGGCACCGCCGCCTCGCTGATTCGGCGCCGCATCACAGCCAAGGCGGCCCACTGGTGCGCTCTCGTATGGATGGTGGTCGCCACAGTGTTCGTTGGCTGGGCGCGAATGTATCGGGGCATGCACCATCCGCTGGATGTCATTGCCGGAGCAGCACTCGGGCTCGCCGTCTGGTGGCTCGGCGCTCGCGCCTTCACCCAAAACTCATCTCAACCCAAGGAGCTCACGGAATGAAAGTTGCCGTCGTCGCGCACGTAGGAAAGACCCTCGGAGGTGGCCTGGCAGAGTTGCGGCAGTCGCTCAGTGATAACGGCGTGACCGAACCAATATGGTCCGAAGTAGCCAAGAGCCGGTACGCCCCCAAGCGCGTACGCCAGGCCATAAACGACGGAGCGAAGTTGATTGTCGTGTGGGGCGGCGATGGCATGGTGCAACAATGCATCGACGTCGTGGCTGGCACCGATGTCGCGCTCGCGATCATCCCGGCAGGCACCGCAAACCTTCTCGCAACCAACCTCAATATCCCCCTCGACATTGGCGAGTCGGTGCGCATTGCGCTGCACGGTGTGCGACGACGCCTCGACGTCGGCCGAATCAACGGCGAATGCTTCGCTGTCATGGGTGGGGCCGGTTTCGACGGCGTACTTATGGCTGATGTCAGCACTGCCGATAAGGAGCACCTTGGCCGAGTCGCCTACATGCGAAGCAGCGTGAAGGCCATCAAAGCCAAACGAGCAAAGACCGACATTCGCGTCGACGGAGCCCGTTGGTACAGCGGACCGGCGAGTTGCGTCCTCGTCGGCAACGTGGGCACGGTCACCGGTGGATTGCGTGTGTTCGACGGAGCCAAGCCTGACGACGGGCTCCTCGACGTCGGTGTCGTCAGCGCCGAAGGCTTCGCCCAATGGGCGCGGGTGCTCGGACGAGTTGTCGCTCGAGCCGAAATTGATCATTCGCCGTTTGTGCAATCAACGAAGGCCTCCAAAATTGATGTTCGATTCGATCGGAAGATGCCGTACGAGATCGATGGCGGCGCCCGGAAGAAGACACGCGAGCTGAAGATTCGTGTTCGACCGCACGCCGTGATCGTGTGCGTCCCCGAAGCGGCAACTGCGACGAGCTCGGCTCCCGCCGTCGCCATGTAGGGCGACAACGCCCGCCATGTCGCCACTCGTCGTCGATCTACTGGTCGCACTCCCGCCAGCGGCATTGGTTTATGCCATCACCCGGCGGTGGCCACACCGCAACCTCGACGCGCCTCGACTACCCACCGCGACCGTCGCTACGGAAGTACGACGCCACCCGCGCTTACGGCGGCTGCTGCAGGCGCGCCTCGACCCTGCCGTAGGAACCGGCTTGCTCTTGACTGTCGCGTCGGTCGTCGCCGTAGCGGCCATGGTGGGCGTTGGCCTACTGGTTCGCATGATCCACACCAACTCGGGCTTGGCCCGCTTCGACGGCGCGTTCGCCCGTTGGGGCGCCCAACACGCCGTCGCATCATCCACGGCCGGGCTGAAGCTGGTCAGCATGCTAGGTGGATATGAGGCACTCGTCGCCATGTCACTGATCGTCGTCGGGCTCGAATATCGCCGCGGGCTCGGCCGATCGGTCGTCGTTCTGCTCGTGCTCGTGGTCGGAGGCCAATTCGCAGTGGTGAACATCGTGAAGGCATTGGTTGCCCGAACCCGTCCCGATATTTCCCGGCTCACCGGGTTCGCCGGGTCGTCGTTCCCGTCGGGCCATGCCGCCGCGGCCGCCGCTTCTTACGCCGCGTTCTCGCTGCTTCTCAGTCGCAAACGATCTCCCCGAATCAAGGCCGTGTTCGCGGCAACAACCGCCGCAATCGCGGCGGCGGTTGCCGCAAGTCGGGTCCTTCTCGGCGTCCACTGGTTCACGGACGTGCTGGCGGGCGCGGCCATCGGTTGGATCTGGTTCACCCTCATGTCCATCGCGTTCGGGGGACGCATCCTGCAATTCGGTGTCCCCGTAGCCCAAGCCGAAGCCGCGATCGCGACGACCAACTGATGGCCGAACTGGTGTTGGGCCCGATGCTTCGCTACGTGGACCAAACCTCGGCAACGATCTTCATCGAAACAGACCGCCCCTGCCGCGTGGCCGTCAACGCGTTCGAGACGACAACGTTCTCGGTGGACGCACGCCATTATGCGCTGGTCATTGCGGAAGGCCTTGAGCCAGGATCGACCACGGAATATCAGGTCTGTCTCGACGGTGTGCTGTGTTGGCCGCCGCCGGAGAGCCAATTTCCGCCGAGCGTCATTCGCACTCTCGGCGGAGCGGAACGGCCGTTGCGACTGCTGTTCGGTTCGTGTCGGGCCGCCGCCCCCCACCATCCACCATGGTCGCTTTCGGCCACGGAAGACCCGCACGGTCTCGGGGTCGACTCATTACGAGCCCACGGGCTTCGCATGGCCACCCAACCCTGTGCCGACTGGCCCGAGCTGATCCTCTTCGTCGGCGACCAGATCTACGCGGACGAACCTTCGCCCACCACGCTGGCCCACATCCGCGGCCGGCCGAACCCGATGAACCTGCCGGAAATCGCTATGGGGTTCGCGGACTACGCCTTGCTCTATCACGAGGCCTGGCAGCCTGATGTCGAACGATGGTTTCTATCGGTGGTGCCAAGCGCCATGATCTTCGACGACCACGAGATGATGGATGACTGGAACATATCCGGTTCCTGGGTCCGTGACATGCGGGCGAAAACGTGGTGGCAGGAACACGTCACCGGCGCGCTGATGTCGTACTGGATCTACCAACACCTCGGCAACCTCTCGCCCACCATCATTCGCGAAGAGAACATGCTTGGGCCCTTATTGAGCGATGCGAATCCCGAGGTGACGTTGCGGGCGTGGGCAATGCGGTCGGATCTCACCCCGCCCGTCGATGGCGGGTACCGATTCAGTTTTGTTCGTGACTTCGGCAGGACACGCATCGTGTTCATCGACTGCCGTAACTCCCGAGTATTCGACCCGGACCGAGCCATGGTCGGGCCCGAAGAATGGGAGTGGGTCGACCGTACCTGTCGCGGTGAGTGTGACCACCTGTTCCTCGTTACCTCGGTGCCGGTGCTGGTGACCGGCGGACTCCACGGTCTACAGAGCTGGAACGCCGCCCTTTGCGACGGGGCATGGGGTCGTCCGGCCGTGTGGCCGTCCGAGAAGCTTCGGCGCTGGCTTGACCTGGAGGATTGGCCGGCGTTCGAACGATCGTTCATCTGCGTGCTGCAGCTGATCTCCGAGATCGCGGGAGGAAGTGGTCGCTCACAGGGTATGGAGCGACCGGTCACGATCTGCATCCTGTCGGGCGACATTCACTTCAGCTACGTGGCCGAAGCGACGATGCCAGACCGGACGGCCGGCGACAGCAAGGTCTACCAGCTCGTCAGCTCGCCAATACGCAACACGCTCGACCGCCACAAGCGACGCGTCATGCGGTTCGCCATCAGCCCGGTCGGGCGGGCGATCGGGCGCTTCCTCCACCGCTCCGTTCGGTCGGATGTCGTCGCCGCTACGTGGACGCTCACGCACGGACCAGAGTTCGCCAACGAGCTCGGGGCGCTAACGATCGACGGTCGATCGCTCGAACTTGTACTCGAACGCGCCCGACCGGACGAGCAGGGCAACCCCATCCTCGAACAAGTCGTTCGCACCGGGCTCTGACGATCGAGCAACTCTATCGCGCTGTCGTTGCTGGTTCGCCGGACCCGACGACCTGTGTGACCGGGAGATGCGAGTCGTTTTGCACGTTGGGAGCCGCCATTGCGTTCGAACAGTTTCTCGTTGCGAGGCATGTGGGAATCGGTCCGACGTCATCGTCTGGGACTGGGGAACCTGGTCGCTGGCCGGTGCAAACGACCCGCTCACCACCGTAGCCGATCTGCATTTCGATCTCGCCGGACAGAAACTCCTCGGTCGGTTCGCGCTCGTTCGCCGAGACGCAACAGATGATCGCAACCAGTGGTTGCTGATCCACAAACACGACGCCTACGCCGTTAAGGATGGGATCCGGAAGATCACCAGCTCTCGGTGAAAACGGGTCGTAACAATGACGAGGTTGCGAGCGAGTCTGCAACAACCTGATCGGCACCTCGTCTCAGATCGTCACCGGTCGACCAGTCCGGCTCGCTGTTGTCCACGTGTGTTCGCGTCAATGAGTATGTCGTCGGGGACCGCGTTGGTGGCCACCCTCAGTTGAACGAGCTGCGTCAGTCCACACACCTCAAAAACTCGGAGCGCGCATGCCGAGGGGTTGCGCACCATCAGTGACCGCGAGTGCGATCGGAGTTGGTCGGTGGCCTCGACGATGGCACCGATGGTCGACGCGTCCATGAATGACACGTCGCTCAAATCCACGACAAGGTCCGCGTCGCTGCTCAATGCGGCACGAGCGAGAGCACACGCCAAGGCTGCCTTCGTCGCAAGATCCTGATCACCTCGCACCCAGACCACTGTGTGGTCGCGGTTGCCGAGATTGGATGACTCGAAACAAGGCATGGTTCTCCCGGTCGACACGAAACAAGCGTGACGCGCTACCAGGGTCTGGAGTACCGCTCCCGAGCCAGCTGAGCCGGCCCGACACGTCAGGGCTGTTGTCGTGTCGATCCAACTCTACACCCCTGTTGTTCGTGATTTGCAGGCGAGTTCCGACGGCTCCACACCAGCCCGTCAGC
>JAYTKG010000191.1:0-5063 GCA_043730435.1 Acidimicrobiia bacterium
TGGAGACGAAACCCTATGCGCTCCATCTCTCGAGCGGGCATCGCCACTAACATTCGGCTCTTGTCCGAGACCGTCGCCTCCGAAGTAACTGCCGCTCGCAGCCCCCTGCCCGAAGGCACCATTGCGGTGGCCGCTGGTCTGGTGATTTCCGGTATCTGCGCCTACGCCTTCACGGCTCTGGCGGGTAAGGCACTGCCGCAGGACGACGTCATTATTCTGCAAGCACTGTGGTTTGCCACGTTTGCCATCGCTCCCGGCTTCTTCCTGCCGCTTGAACAAGAACTAGGTCGAGCACTTTCGCATCGCAAAACGCTCGGCCAGGGCGGGCTTCCCGTCGTCCGGCGCGCCGCTCTCCTAGGGGGTTCGATCGCAGTAGCGGTGGTCATAGCCCTCGTGGCGCTGCGATCGGTACTGACCAAACACTCTTTTCACGGCAGTGGCAATATCGTCTATGCACTCATGCTGAGCGTTGTCACGTGGGGTGCCGCCCACATCGGCCGCGGCATTCTGTCGGGCAGCGGCCGATTCCGCCCCTACGGCATGATCATGGGCATCGACGGGCTTGTCCGTGTTGCGGGCTGCGGCGTGCTGGCCGTCATGGGCGTGAAATCTCTCACGGCCTACGCGCTGCTGGTGGGGCTGCCACCAATCCTTGCGCTGCTGGTTTCCTACGTCCCGCAGCGCCACATTCTTGAGCCCGGTCCGGAAGCGCCGTGGGTCGAGGTCACCACCAATATCGGCTGGCTTTTGGTCGGCTCGGTTGCTGCCGCGTTCTTGGTGAACGCCGGGCCACTGATTGCAGGGCCGCTGTCGAGCGTGGCCGACCAGGCTCCGGACGTTGCGTTCAGCAGCACCGAGAAGTTGTACTCACGACTGGCTGCGTTCAACTTCGCCATCCTGATCTCGCGCATCCCGCTGTTCATGTTCCAGGCTGTTCAGGCATCGCTGCTGCCCAAACTCGCTCGCCTCGCCGCGGTCGGGGCCTTCGATGAGTTTCGTCGTGGTTTTCGCACCCTCATGAAGGTGGTTGCGGGGGTCGCCGTACTCGGCGTGGCCGGAGCCGCTGCACTCGGTCCAATTGCCTTGTCAATTGCCTTCAAGGTGAAGGTCAGCAACAGGGACATGGCCGTTCTTGCGCTTGCCGCTGGTGTCTACATGGCCGCGGTCGCCATCGCACAGGCGCTCATTGCACTGCACCGCCATCCGACGGTGGCCGTTGGTTGGGTACTCGGCGTCGTTGCGGTGTTCGCCATGCTGCCGCTTTCGCACGACCTTCTCCCCCGCGTAGAGGCCGCACTCGTGGCGGCTTCGGTCGTACCTCTCATCTTCTTTGCGGTGATGTTGCGCCAGACGCTTTCCCACCCCAGCAAGATCGATGCCAGCAGCCTTACCGAAGCTCTACTGGACCGTCCACTTGCGCCCTAACCTTCGTCACTGACTACGCGCTAACGGAGCTTTTCGGTTTCGAGGTTTAGGTCGTGGGCGACCATGCGCTTGACCAGTTGTTCAAAGGTGACTTCGGGGGTCCAACCGAGTTTGGTGCGGGCCTTGGTGGCATCGCCGATCAGCAGATCAACCTCTGATGGAC
Organism: Acidimicrobiia bacterium; assembly: GCA_043730435.1. Lineage (GTDB taxonomy): Bacteria > Actinomycetota > Acidimicrobiia > Acidimicrobiales > Ilumatobacteraceae > JANMCE01. The sequence continues at coordinate 1,589 of JAYTKG010000191.1, forward strand.
GCATGAAGCGTGCATCCTGGCGAACGTAGGGCGTCCAGTCGTCAATGCCAACCTCGGCGAACGCCAGTGTCACGAAGTCACGGATCGAGTGCGCCTCGCCAGTGGCAATCACAAAGTCTTCTGCCACATCTTGTTGCAACATCAACCACATGGCCTTCACGTAGTCGCCGGCGTAACCCCAGTCGCGTCGCGTGTCGAGGGTGCCGAGCAGCACCTCGTTCTGCACGCCGAGCTTGATACGAGCAACAGCGTTCGACACCTTGCGGGTGACGAACTCAAGACCGCGTCGCTCGCCCTCGTGATTGAACAAGATGCCTGAGCAGGCGAACATGCCGTAGGCCTCGCGATAGTTCACCGTGATGTCGTGGCCGAACACTTTGGCGCAGCCATAGGGCGAGCGCGGGTAGAACGGCGTGTCCTCCGTCTGGGGCGTCTGGCGTACCTTGCCGAAAATCTCCGACGACGACGCCTGGTAGAACCGGATCGGGTTGTTCTCGGCGCCCCCGACAATGCGGACGGCCTCCAGGACGCGCAGCACGCCCAGGCCCGAAATGTTGGCGCTCAACTCGGCTTGGTTGAACGACATATGAACGAACGACATGGCCGCAAGGTTGTAGACCTCGTCGGGCTTCACCACATCCACCGCGTTGATCAGCGAACCCAGATCGGCGAGGTCACCCGGTACCAGCTCCACCTCGGGAAACTCGGCCCGAATCGCATCGCCACGTGGGTTGTTCTGGCCTTTCATCAGGCCCGCGACGTGGTAACCCTTGCCCAACAGGAGCTCGGCAAGATGTTGACCATCCTGGCCGGTGATGCCGGTGATGAGGGCGCGACGCATGGGTCTCCTTGAGCAAAGTTCCGTTCAAACCGTAGCGGCCGGTACCGTCTAGGAGATGTCCGACACCAGAACTCTGTCGGTCGCCCTTGATGTCGGGCCACTCATCGGCCCGCCAACGGGCATCGGCCGGTTCACGGCTGACCTGTCCCGCCACCTGCGAGACCGCGCGGATGTGGCGGTCATTCCGTACGTGCTCAGCTACAGAGCCGACCTCCCGCCCGGTACTCGACGGCTGAAATATCCGGCCCGGCTCGCACTGGCCGCCTGGGCCAAGACCGACTGGCCAACCGCCCGCCGATCACTCCACGGCGCCGACCTGGTGCACGGCACCAACTATGTGGTGCCGCCGACCGGGCTTCCCACCTTGGTGAGCGTGCACGACCTCACGTTGTTCCAGCGGCCCGAGTTAGTGCTGCCGGTCGTGCGCATGTTCGGCGACGTGATTCGTCGGGCCGTCGACCGCGGTGCGTTCGTCCACACCATCTCCCACGCGGTCGCCAACGACGTACGCACGCTGCTGCACACTGATCGGGTTCGGGTGGTGTACCCAGGCCCCACCTACGACCCCGACCAGGTCGTCGGACCATTGCCGGCGCAGCTCCGGAAGCGGAAGTACATCCTGTCGATCGGCACGCGGGAACCGCGCAAGAACCTGCCACGATTGATCGAAGCGTTCGGTCTCATGCACCGGTCAAACGAGGACTGCCTGCTCGTGCTGGCCGGCGCGCCCGGCGCCGATGATGAGTCCATTCGTCGGGCCACTCGATCCCTTGAGCCATACACCGCGAAGTGCATCGTGACGCTCGGTTACGTCGATGATGCCACTCGAGCAGCGTTGTTCACCAACGCCACCGTGTTCGCCTATCCGTCGCTCGACGAGGGGTTCGGGCTGCCGCTGCTCGAAGCCATGCACTACGGCGTTCCCATCGTCGGGTCCACCGCAGGCGCTATTCCCGAAGTGGCGGCCGACGCTGCCCTGCTGGTTGATCCGACCAACGTCGAGGCGCTCGCGAGGGCGCTGCAGGACGCGTACGACAACGAAGTACGACGACCGCGACTTATTGCGGCCGGTCGACAACGAAGGAACCTGTTTTCATGGGCCCGGGCTACCGAAGAAATGGTGGCCCTTTATCGAGAGGTGGTGGAGCACGGATGACGGTGACCGTTTTGTGTGGAGGGGTGGGCGCTGCCCGCTTCCTGCGCGGGCTGATACGAGTGATGCCTCCGCAGGACATCGTCGCCATCGTGAACACCGGCGATGACATCGAGATGCACGGTCTCACCATCTGCCCCGATCTCGACACCATCACCTACACCCTTGCCGAGGCAACCGACCTTGAGCGGGGCTGGGGCCTTGCTCATGAAACCTGGACGGCCCTCAAAGCCCTCGACCGATTCAGCGCGGTGCGGCCTACCAACTCCACCGCTGCGGGCACATGGTTCGGGCTCGGCGACCAGGATCTGGCCACCCACATGTACCGCACTCATCGCCTGCGTGAAGGAGCCACGTTGACACAGGTGGCCAATGAAATCACTCGGGCTTGGCATCTCGAACTGACCATGCTGCCGATGTCGGACGACCCAGTCCGCACCATGGTGACCGTGAAGGAGCTGGGTGAGATTTCCTTCCAGGAGTACTTCGTGCGTCACCGCCACAGCGTGCCGGTGACATCGCTGCGCTTCGCCGGCGCACACACCGCCACTGTTCCGGCCGCCGTGCTGCACGCGATCGAGAGCGCCGACACCGTGGTGATCGCTCCGTCGAATCCGCTGGTATCCATCGGCCCGTTGCGAGCGCTGCCGGCCTTGGAAAAGGCGTTGCGTATTCGGCGTGACGACGTGGTGGCCATCTCGCCGATTGTCGGCGGCAAGGCGCTCAAAGGCCCCGCCGATCGCTTGCTGGTGGAGATGGGTTTTCAGTCCGACCAAGCATCGGTCGCCACGCTCTATCGCGAGATTGCCGGCACGCTGATGATCGACACCGTTGACGCCGACGAGGCTGCCGCAGTAGCTGCCGTAGGCGTACGCCCCCTCGTCACCGACACGGTTATGAGCGACATCTCCAAGGCCGAACACGTCGCTCGGCTAGCGCTTCTCCGGGAAGCCCGTTAGGGCAACGAGCCTCTGATCTCGAAGCCAGAAGTGCCTGTCGGCTGACACCCCGACGTCGGGGTCGCGTGTTGCGACAAGAACTGCGCCACCGCGATCGACAGTGTCATGCAGCAGCGCAAAGATGGCTCCAGCGTTGGCGGCGTCCTGGTGTGCCGTGGGCTCATCGACAAGGAGAATTTCCGGACGACCAGCGAGTGCTCGTGCGATCATGACGCGCTGGCGTTCACCTATCGAGATTTCTTCCACCGAGCGATCGAGCAGATGCCGCAGCCCAAGCCGCTCGACTACAGCCAACAGCTCGTCGCCTATGGTCTGGCGCCCGCGTTGTACGTGGTCAACGAAGGTGATGTTCTCGCTTACCGTCAGTTCATCGAGCAGGGCCAGCGCCTGTGGCACGACCGCAACAACCGCACCGGTGGTGGTCGGGAAGATCACGTCACCGGTGGTCGCGGGCAGCCATTTCGCAAGCAACTGGAGGAGCGTCGTCTTTCCGGATCGCGCCGGACCCTGCACGACGGTAAA
>JAYTKG010000192.1:0-12169 GCA_043730435.1 Acidimicrobiia bacterium
GCCCGGCGCCGGACTCAGCCCCATCCGCGGTCACTCCAACGTGCAGGGGGACCGCACGATGGGCGTGTGGGACAAAGCTGCACCTGAGTTGCTCGATGCCATTCAGCAGCGGTTCGGATTTGACCCACCCCGGGCCAACGGGTTCGACGCAGTTGCATCGTTGGAGGCGCTGCGAGACGGCAAAGCATCCATCATCGTTTCGCTTGGCGGCAATCTGGCCCGATCGCTGCCGGACAGCGCGTTAGCCGAACGATCCTTGCGGTCGTGTCGACTCACGGTTCACATTTCAACCAAGCTCAACCGCACCCACCTTGTGCCGGGCGAGGTTTCCCTGATTCTTCCGACATTGGGAAGAACCGAAATTGACGCGCAGGCTACTGGCCCCCAGTTCGTAACCATCGAGGATTCTTTCGGAACCGTTCATCGTTCCGTCGGCAAGCTTGACCCGCCATCGCAAGAAGTCCGTTCTGAGGTGGCGATCGTGGCGGGAATCGCCGGACGCTTGGTGCCCGATTGCGGGGTTCCTTGGCAGGCGTACGCGGACGACTACCAAGCCATCCGTGCTGATGTCGCTGCGATCGTGCCCGGCTTCGAAAGATTTGAGGAACGAGTGCTAGAACCGGGCGGCTTTCTCCTGCCCCATCCGCCGCGTGATCGACGCGAGTTTCCGACGCCCTCCGGTAAGGCGCAGTTCTCAGTTGAGCAACTGCACGCCCCGTACGGCCGAAGCGGTGGGTTGGTGCTGCAGACGTTGCGCTCGCACGACCAGTTCAACACAACGATCTATGGGCTGGACGACCGTTACCGAGGTGTGTCGGGAGGGCGCCGTGTTGTGTTTGTGAACCCGGTCGACCTGGCCCGTCTCGGTCTGAAGGATGGTGATCTGGTCGACATTATTGCTGGCGAACGGATCGCATCCGGTTTTCGCCTCGTGGCCTACGACACGCCACCCGGTTGCATCGCCGCGTACTATCCGGAGACCAACGTACTGGTCGGACTGGATGACCGCTCGACGGAGTCGGGCACGCCGTCGTTCAAATCAATCTTGGTCACGCTTCGCGCAAGCCGTTAGCCCAGCAAGCCCCCCACGACATTTATGGTGAGTCCGACGATCACCGTGCCGAACAGGTACGACAGCGCAGCGTGTCGTAGGACCAGCGCGCGCATCGAACGGTTTGAAATGGCGGTGTCAGACACCTGGAACGTCATCCCAACGGTAAACGCGACGTAGGCGAAATCGAGATATGACGGCTCATTGTCGTCGGGAAACTCGAGGCCTTCGTCGCGGTCATAGTAGCGATGTGCGTAACGAAGCATGAAGATCGTGTGCACCGCTCCCCATGCGAGCACGACGGCAATTATAGAGGCCACCGTGAGCACAGCCCCACCGGCGCCGCCAAGCTCGCGGGCCTTCAAAATACCCACAAACACGCCGACCAAACTAGCCAAGCATGAAACGACGACCACTCCGCGAGACGCAGCGCGGCTGTCGTCTTCCCTCGTAGCCAACAGTTTGGTTGCCGATGCGTCGAGCCTTCCAACCGACAGCCAAATCCAACCGACCAGCAAGCCGGAAGCGATATCCCAGCCGGAAAGGAGAGCCAACTGCCAGGGTCCCACCCAGGCTGTTACGCTTCCGACGAGCACGCCCACAGCACACGCCGTGAGCACTCGTCGCCGCTCACTAGGCTGTCTGCCGACTATCTCCTGCGCGGCGGGGTATTGAGACACTGGCGCCTTTACCCGTGTTGGCCCGATCCGAAACCTGCACGGATGGAATGTACAAAGCGTGGGACCTCCATCGGTTTGACGACCGGTGTCTCTGGGTAAGGAAGAAGCATGCATGTAGCCATCCTCGGTACTTACCCGCCTATCCGCTGTGGAATCGCCACCTTCACCGCTGACGTAGAGCAGTCCTTGCGTGACCTCGGTACGGAAGTCACCATCATCAGGGTTGATCCCGACGATTTGGATGACGGGCCGTCCGTCCACCGACTCGACCCCTCGTCGTATACCGACGCAGCTCGTTGGGTAAACCACAGCGACGTCGACGTCGTCTTGGTACAACATGAGTTCGGCGTATACGGAGGAGTCGACGGCGACATGCTGTTGCGTTTCACCGAAGCGCTTTTCGTGCCCTACATCGTGACATTCCACACAGTGCTCACACCGTTCAAGCCCAAGCAAGCCGCCGTGATGCAAGCGCTCTGCTCCTCTGCGGCGGCCGTGACCGTCTTCACCACAACCGGTCGGAACATGCTTGTCGAGCAAGAGATCTGTACGGCCACGCGTGTCCAAATAGTGCCCCACGGAGCTCCTCTGGAGCTGTATGCCCCGGTCGATGAGTCGGTTGCCAGGACATCGTTTGGGTTGCCCTCCACCGGTCCGATCCTCTCCACCTTCGGTCTTCTTTCCGCGGGGAAGGGTATCGAGGTAGCCATCCGAGCTCTCGCCAAGGTCGTGATCGATGACCCGGATGCCCGGTACGTCATTGCGGGCCGGACCCATCCCGAGGTCGTCCGCAAGGACGGTGAGCTCTATCGAGACAGTCTCGTTCAGCTGGTGTCTGAATTTGGGCTGGACGAGAACGTTGTTTTCCTGGATCGCTTCTTGAGTGTGGAAGATCTCGCCCAGCTCTTGGCCATCACCGATGTGTTCTGCACGCCGTACCACGGTGAAGGACAGATTGTGTCGGGAGCGTTGACGTTTGCCCTAGCCGCAGGCTGCCCTGTCGTTTCCACTCCGTACCGATATGCATCCGACGTTCTGGCGGATGGGGCAGGACTCTTGGTCGAGTTCGATGACTGCGACGGCATGGCCGCGGCCATAAGTCGCCTACTGCAGAATGGACCGACGCGAACCGCTGCGTTGGCCGCTGCGCAGCGTTACGCTTCCGGCGCATCCTGGCCAGCGGTAGGCCAAACCTTGCTCATGGTGTTATGGCAGTCTCTGGCGCAAGTTCACTCGCGTCGCTTTCCGTCGAACGGCTCAGGAGCCTTTGTCGTCTCGGAGGGCGTGAAGTCGGTCCTCAGGGTTTGACTCCCCGCGACCTTGCAACAGGTGACCCGGGGCCTCCGCGCCGGCGATAATGTGATTGCTGGCGTTTGAGCTACGAGCAACCCATCATCGCCTCGAAATGCCCGTAATATGTCAACGTGCCCAGCCCGGCGGGGCGGCGGCGGGCTGGGCACGGACTGGCATCGCTGGGGGAACGACGCCTACGAACTAATGGTGCCCGTTGAAGGCAGAAACTAAACACAACGTCGCTAAAATCCTTCTGCCGGCTCCGAGGTTTCATTGCCCGGAACGGGGTAGTTCGGCCTATGGCTTGAGCCTTACCTCACTGACATGGTCAAATCTGGTATAGGTAAGACTTGGACAGCACAACAAACAGAAGGGTTCCCCAAATGACAGACCCCGTGAACGACGACGTGCTAAGCGTCTCGATTTCTGACGACGGCGCCATTGTGGTGCACGGCGATATCGATATCGCCGGCGGCCCAGTACTTGAGGCGGCAATCGTTCGACCTGAGCAGACGTTCCCGATCGTGATTGATCTCGAAGATGTCTTCTTCATCGACTCTTCCGGTCTTCGTAGCCTTCTGGGCGCGAGCCGCAAGGCCAAGGCCAGTGATTCGCACGTGGCCCTTCGTTCTGTCGGCCCAGAGGTGACCAGGTTGCTCGAAATTACGGGAACAACGGGGCAGTTCGTGATCGAGAGTTCCCGTGCCTGAGCGCACTCAGCTCGCTGTAGCGCCCATCGAGATTCGCGTGCCCGCCGTAGCTGAATTGAGTCGAGTACTTCGACTCGCTGCGAGCGGAGTCGCCTCGCTGGCTCAGCGATCAGTAGACGATATCGAAGACATAAAGATTGCCGTGAGCGAAGTATTTTTGGCCTTGATCGAGCACGGTGCAGGAAATCCGATCATCGTGACGTTGTTGTATGCCAATGAGACCTTTCTGATAACCGGGCGTACCGAAGTTTCTTCATTCGACATCGATCATCCCGATCTCTTGCTTTGCCGAACCGTTCTTTCCGGCGTGTGCGTACACCACACGATCAACGTGGCGGATGGGTGTGCCGAGATCGTGGCCATGGTCGGTGGCGGTGCCGATGGCTAGGCCGATGTATCGCGATACCGAAGCTGACGAAGCGATGCTTCATGACCTTCTCACAGGCTTTGCAACGTCCCGCGACGACCGGGCCCGAAGCGAAATAGCGCTGCGAACCGATTGGCTGGCAGTGCGCGGTGCGCGCCGGTTTTCTGATCGAGGGGAACCGTTCGATGATCTGTTGCAGGTTGCCCGCCTCGGCCTCCTCAAGGCCATCGATCGTTTCGATCCATCGAGGGAAATTCAGTTTGGCGCCTACGCAACACCCACGATCATGGGCGAGTTACGGAGGCACTTCCGAGATCACACATGGAGCGTGCATGTTTCCCGGCGGGCCAAGGACATCCGTCCATCGGTGAACGCTGCGTCGGACGAGTTGAGCCGTGTGCTCGAAAAGTCGCCGACGGCCGCCCAGATAGCGAGTCGCCTCAACATTTCTGAAGACGCAGTGCTTGAGGCGCTTGAAGCGAACCATGCCTATCGAACCTCATCGCTCGACACGCCGGGAGCGGAATACGCCGCAACCTCAAACGACTTTGAGGAAGCGCTCGACCGGGAGGTTATCGTCGGCTTACTCGACAAGCTGAGGCCGCGTGAACGAAAGATCCTTCATCTTCGCTATTTCGAAGAGCTGAGCCAAGCTCAGATTGCCGAGCGGATCGGCACCAGCCAAGTCCACGTGGGTCGGCTCATCTCGGCCAGTCTGCTGGAGTTAAAGGCACTTCTCGACCGGTCATCCACCAATTTTCTAGAATAGAACGCGGTCACATGTTTGGTATGCGGCGTCATGGGTATACGTGCTGTGTCCGGTCCGTAGATCAGTCGAGGAGTACGCATGAAATCCGTCAAGCCGTTGAAAACCGTTCCCCCCACTGGCAAACCGAAGCTGGTGAGTTCATCGCGAAGCGCATCGTTCACCGTGCCGACACTCTCGCTGAAAGACGGTAGCGCTATTGCCGAAACCCTGCAGGGGCGCCTGATGAGTTTGGTCGATCTGTCTCTCACACTGAAGCACATCCACTGGAACGTCGTTGGCCCGAACTTCATCGGCGTCCATGAGATGCTCGACCCCCACTATGCGGGGGTGCTGACTATGGTCGACGACTTAGCCGAACGGATTTCGACCCTCGGCGGAGTACCGAGCGGACTTCCTGGTCGTCTCGTGAAGGATCGGTCGTGGGATGACTACGACCTTGATCGAGCCGACGCAATTGCCCATCTGGGCGCCCTTGACTTTGTGTATCAAGGGATCATAACCGACCACCGGGCGGCCATTGATCGAGTGGCAAAGCTCGACAACATCTCTGAGGACCTGCTTATTGGCCAGACGGGTGTTCTCGAGCGGTACCACTGGTTCGTCCGCTCGCACTTGGAGGATTTTGCTGGTGGCATGGCCAACGCGGGTGCAACGTCCGAAGCCAGTGCCGCCCGAGCGGTGGCAGCCAAGCAGCGGCCAACGCGCAACGCCACGTCTTAAGGTTCTAAGGTACGCCCAACCGTGGCACATTACGAACTGCCAGCGGAACTCCGATCTGTTCGTGTGGCGCGGTCGAGGGCATGCCTTGACCAGCGGGTAATGGCGATGAGTGAGGCCGATCAAGCCGACGTTACGCTGATCGTGAGTGAACTCGTCTCGAACGCCATCGAAGCAGCTGCGAGCGGGACAGTCATCGTTGTCGATATCTCCTCTGGTGGAACTGGGCTTGTTATAGAGGTTTCCAACCAGGGTGAGCGACGTCTGGCGAACGTGATGACCGCGATGTCTGGCGTCGCGACTAGTCGTGGTCGCGGCCTGGCCCTGGTATCGATGCTGTCGCGTGAAGTCACCGTCACTGAGAACCACGGACGACAACTGTTCAGGCTCTCTTCTAAATTTCGACACCAATCGCAAGGCAGACCATGGCGAGATCGTCGAAACGTTCCGTGACCGTAGCCGCGACATCGCGCACGAGTGCGTGCGGCTCGAGGTGGCTGCGTGCTTCGACGGCGAGCCGCAATCGGTTGATGCCGACATCGAGGATTTCTCGTCGCCGCTCGACCATGCCATCGGTGAACATGAGAATGCGGTCACCTGCATTCAGCATGAGGGAGGACGATGCGTAGGTCTGACTTGGATAGATGGCGAGCGGCGGGCCAGGGCTTTCGGCTAGGTATTCGGCGACACCATCGGCCCGTAGGATAAGCGGAGAGAAGTGCCCGGCTTGAGCCCATTCGAAACGCCGACTCGACAGATGAAAGACCGCATAGCAGCACGTCACGATGGTCCATCAGTCTCGTTTAGTCGAGTGGTGACTTCGTTGGCATGATGCAGCACGTCTGCGGGCAGCGCATGCTGGATCGCGACAGCGCGGAAGATATTCCGCACCTGCAACATGAACGCAGCTGCCTCCCGGCCGTGGCCGGAGACGTCTGCGATCACCAACGCAATCCGATCGTTGTCCAAGAGAAATGCGTCATACCAGTCGCCACCGACTGGTTGGATGGGGTCCGCTGGTTCGTACACGGCCGACAGCGTTACGTCCGGAGCGGTAGGTAGCGACACGGAAAGTGCCGCCGCTTGCAGGAGTTCCATTGCTGAGCGTTCGGCATCAACCAGACTCGAAGCCAACTGGGCTTCTCGCTCTGCAGCGACGATCGCGGTGACTTCGCGAGTGGCCGCGATATAGCCGTCGCCGAACTTCGCAATCTGCATCGTCCAATAGCCTTCGTACGTATTTCCATCTTCGAAGGTGTCTGCGTAGTGGAAGCGTTCGGCAACGAAGGGTCTGCCCGTCTCAACGACTGCAGCCACAGTGGTCAACATTCCCGACGTTCGCCACCCCGGGTTGAGTTCACAAACCCGCCTTCCAACCGTTGCGTATGGATGGCGTTTGGTTAGTTCTTCGGGCAAACCGTTCGTGAACTCAATGAGGAAGTCAACGATCTCGCCGCGCTCTGAACGAACGGCACTGCCGATGATGACGTTGTCCAGCATGGCGTCGAGAGCTCCTCGAAATTGAACGGCGTCTGCGTCTTTGGCACTGTCGAAACGCGCCGTTGCAAGTTGGGCCAAGGCAACGACCCCAGCGGCACTCACCGCAAAAACGAGGAGGCCGAAGAAGTCCACGCGTCGTTGAAGCCCAAACGAATGGTAAGGCTCGGTGAGGGCCCACCACAGCACGACGACGCTGGTGAGGGCAGCAAGGGCAGATGCGAATGAGCCGGCAACGAGAGCGACGACAACGCAGCCGAGGAGCAAAATCGTTCCGGGTCGATACTGCGACGGGTGTTAACCGGCTCCAGAAGCACCGCAACAAAAAGCGGAACTCCGATGCCCAGCGACGCTCCTGCGGCCGAGTGTATTCGCCGCTTCGTTAACCGAAGCCCATGCATCGATGACCCTGGCTTCAATGGGTCCTCTGAACAATTTCCCGACGCCGCTTCCCGACTTCAGCGGCAAGAGATGCTTTGGGCCGGTCGACGGCTCGACTCGTCACAGCGTCGAACGTACTATCTTGTCTACGAAGCAGCGAAGTGGGCGGGCACACCGACGAGAGGTCTAACGTATGAAGTCGGCGTGCACTCGCGTGCTGCTTGGCGGGCCGTCGATAGAAACCCGGGTTGCCAGGACCGCCACAAGCGGTAGCCCTCGTCCGTGATCGATTTCTGGGCCGGGCATCTCGGTGAGGCCGGGCCAGAGCCCCTCCGCTGGATCGACCGAGCGTTGGTTTGTCACCGTCAACTTAACGAGGCGAGGATGCAGACAGTCGAGCTCGGCCGTCACCGTGCCTCCGGGCTGTCCGCTTGCGAGCGCGTTGGAAAGCAATTCGCTTAAGGTAAGAACGATGTCATCGGCGCACGTCATCGGAACAGCGTTGGCACCTAGAAATTGGCGAGCTTGGTCACGAGTCGACTTGAGGCGGTCGGAAGCCGCGATACACGTGGACCAACGCGTCTCCTTTCGGCCGCGTTGCGCAGGAAATTGTGCTGATGCTGTCCCTTCGCGAGGTGTTGTCCGCCTTGCAATGTTCACCTGACTCATCTACCCCCAATACTGGTTGGTTAAACGCCCGTAGCTAGAAGCTCGCGTTTCGTCCAGGCCGTTTTGGGGTAAGGGCGCGCGCCAACATAATGAGCAACCAACGATTGGACGACGAATGTCTCAGCGACGCCTACCTCACAATCAAGACCTCATGATCGGGTCGCTGCTTGTTGTCTTCTTCGTGGTTTTCGGAATGGTCCTGTGCTTCGCGGTCATTCAGCCGGTGCTCATCAATGAGCGGGTGTTCACGTTGGTTGGCGGTATCTTTCTCGGGTTCGCAATGACGTTTGGCGCAGTGCGACTTGCACAATTTCAGGGTCGTGATTTTCATGACGACCGGGCCGACGTCCTCGATTGACGTTGGTTCCGCGGGGTAAGGGCTCGAATGGTATGGGAGATGGGCCGACCGGGTACTGCTGAGCAACCCCAAACAAAGCACCAGTACATCATGCTCAAGCGCTTCATCATCCCCGCATCCATCTCCCTCAGCATCTTTGCTGGTCTCGCCGCTTGCGGATCGAGCAGCGACACCACTACTCCCGGAAGTGACGCCTCTGTGCCGGGTGTCGTGACCACCACTGCTGGCGGGTCCGCTACCTCTGACGCCATCACCGGCACCACTGGCAGCGTGTCACCCACGACAACGGCCTGAAATCTCACATTGTCGTTTAGGCCGGGCGGCCAGCGGGTACCGCAGGACTAACCGCCCGAAAGGGCAAGACGAAAGGAACACCAATGCTTACGTTCATTGTCATTCTGCTGGTCATGGGACTTATCGCAGGGGCGCTCGCACGAGCGATCGTTCCCGGCCAGGATTCCATGGGTATCGGAGGGACCATCGTGCTCGGTATAGTCGGCTCGTTTGTCGGTGGGTTCCTCGGTTACGCCTTGCGAGGTAAAGACGTTAAGGACGGTGCCTTCCAAGCGTCTGGAGTCATCGGGTCAGTGATCGGCGCTATCGTCGTGCTGCTCGTTTACCGATACTCGCGTCGGCACGCCTGACGCTTACACCCGCCACCGCCTTCGTCTGGGTCCTACTCAGTCGCGAGGCGGTGGTTGCGCGTCGCCGGTGATACGTGCGCACGCGACAACGACAAATCGTCTTTGGCGCACACGATCCGGCGGCCCATCGAAAGCGGTAAAGCAGATTCCCCTCGCAGCAACGGGAGATGTTATGGGTCCCGACCTGTCCCAGGAGCTCAGCCTGCGCGATGCACTGTCGGCATTACTTGATGCCGGCGCAACGTCGGGCAGTGTCGTGGGTCGCGATGGTGAACGACTCGGCTTTGTCGACCTCGCCAGCATCGCCCAAGCCGCAGCTCCTGTCCATGGGGCCAGCCATGGGTGACATTCAGTGGGAATGGATCGCGCGTGACACGGATCCGAGATCAGAAAGTCGACCGCACAGCATCTCGTCATCGTCGCAAGCAGCGTAATCATGGCCGCTGTTGTCGCTCTCCCGCTCGCAGTGTCAGTGCGCGGGCGACGTCTCGGCAAAGCAATAGCCACCGGCACCGCAACACTGCTGTACTCCATTCCTAGCCTGGCCCTGTTCGCAATTCTCGTCTCAATCATTGGCATTGGTCGGTTGCCAGCTCTCGTTGCCTTAGCCGGTTACGCAGTGGGAATTCTCCTACGTAGCACCTTGACCGGTCTTCAACAGGTTCCGACGGCAAGTTTGGAAGCGGCCCGTGGCTTGGGTTTTACACGGCGCCAAGTGCTGACGAGAGTGGAACTGCCGTTGGCTTGGCCCGCAATACTGTCCGGCCTGCGCTTGGCCACAGTTGAAACAGTTGCAATTGCAACTATTGCCGTGTTCGTGGCAGGTGGTGGGCCTGGGTCGCTCATCTTCACCGACGGCATTTCCCGCGATCTGTTCCTCACACCGATCCTGGTCGGCTCCGTCTTAGCTGTGGTGCTGGCGCTGATGCTAGACGGGTTGTTCGTTTTGCTACAGCGCGTAACCACTCCGTGGTTGCGAAAGGGTCGGACATGACCAGGATTTGGGAAGCCTTCAATGCCACCGATGGATGGCAGCGTCTACTGGAGCATGTGCAGCTCAGTCTCACTGCGTTGCTTCTCGCCGCAGTTGTCGGCATTGCGCTCGGTATCGCAGCCGCTAAGACCGGACGAGCCGGCTCATTCCTGGTGAGTTCAAGCGCGCTGGTCGTACGGATGGTGCCAACCTTCGCAGCGATGGCCATCGTGATGGCGCTTACTTCCATCGGGTTTCGACCGGCGGTCTTCGCACTCACCATCCTCGGCGTGGCACCGGTACTGTTCAACGTGGCAACCGGCATTGCTAACGCCGACCCGGAAGCGGTGAGCGCCGCAACCGGGATCGGCATGACGGCAACGCAACGTTTCGTCCAGGTTGAGGTACCTCTCGCTTTGCCGTTTCTCTTTACCGGCCTGCGCACGGCCAGCGTCATGATCGTCGCCACGGCAGCGCTTGCGGGTGCGATTGGGGCTGGTGGCCTCGGGATCACCATCGTCGCCGGTTTTTCCAACAACCAGGACGACGTGCTTCTCGCCGGCGCGATCCCTATTGCCCTGCTCGCACTGGCACTCGAAGCGGGCCTGCTTGGGCTCCAACGAGCTGCCACGCCCGAAGGACTCCGCACTCTCCAACACCGATCCCAACTCTTCAGGAGACAAACATGAACCAGAACAACCGAACCGCAAGCACTACCCGTCTCGCCGCCAGTCTTTCACTTGCACTGTTCGTCGCCGCGTGCGGGTCCAAGGCGACGACGAACCCTTCCGGACTGACGCGTCGATCAAGCCGGTGACCATCGCCGAAAAAGGATTCACGGAAAGCCGCGTGGTCACGCAGGTGTACCGGCAAGCGCTCGAGTCGGCGGGTTTCCCGGTCACGGTGAAGTCCCTTACCAGCACAGCGCTCGCTGACGGAGCAATTCGAAAGGGGGAAATCGACATGTACTCCGAGTACACCGGAACCATCTTGACATCGTTCCTAAAGGACGCCAACCCGCCCACCGATGTGGCCGCACAAGTAGCGGAGATCAAAGCGAAGTACGCCAGCACAGGGCTGACGGTTTTGGACGCTGCCCCCTTCAACAATGACAATGAGGTTGCGTGCACGAAAGACGCCGTTGCGAAGTATGTCCTAACCGACCTGAGCAGTCTGGGGAAGGCGTCTCCGGAGATCGTGTCTTCGGCCAACCCAGAGCACACCACCCGACCGGACGGGCTGCCGTTGCTGGAAAAAGAGTACGGCATCACCTTCAAGAGTGTTGTCACGGTGGATATCGGCCTTCGGTACAAGCCCATCGAGGAAGGTAACGCACAGTGCGTCTACGCCTTCGGAACCGATCCGAAGGTTGCTTCGAACAACCTCGTGGTTCTCAAGGACGACAAAGGAAAGTTCCAAGGAGCCCCATACAACGGCATCCCCGTCGTGTCACAAAGGTACTTGTCGGCGGCCAAACCGCAGTTCGCAGAAACAGTGAATAAAGTAAGCGCAACGCTGACAAGCGAAGAGGTCCGAAGAATGAACGCAGCGGTCGACCTCGACAAGAAGGACCCTGACCAAGTTGCGAAGGCATTCCTCGTCGACAAGGCGCTCGTCAAGACCTGAAGCCGATCCACTCAGTGATGACGTTCCGCACCGCTGATCATTTGTCGACGGGGAACGTTTGGCGACGTTCGATGGTGGGCACAGATGGAGGTCGGCTGAGAGCCAGCCCTTACGCCAAGGAGTTCATGATGGACGCAAACGACTACACAGAAACAATTGAGGTTGAGGCACCCGTCCGAGTCGCCTACAACCAGTGGACCCAATTCGAGGAATTTCCGAACTTCATGTCCGGCGTAAAGTCGATCGAGCAACTCAACGACGATCATCTCCACTGGACCGTCGAGATCGCAGGAGTTACTCGGGAATTTGACGCCACCATTACCGAGCAGACCCCTGACCAGCGAATCGCTTGGACAACCACCGACGGAGCGAAGAACGCCGGAGTCGTCACTTTCCATCCAATCGACGACAACACCACCAGAGTCACTCTTCAA
>JAYTKG010000193.1:0-5048 GCA_043730435.1 Acidimicrobiia bacterium
TAGAAGTTCCGGCCGATCCGTCCAAAACCGTTAATGCCAACGCGAATTGCCATGAGTGATCCTTCTGGGGGTTAGCGAACCCGCAGAGACTAGCGAAAAGGGTGGCTCGTCATAAAGGTCTCTGGTAGACGGCGACCAGGGTCACACGGCAGCGTGGCGTCCGATGTCGCGATGCTGCACACGGACTTGCGTTCCGTGAGCCCTCAATCGACGTCCAAGTTCCTCCGAGAGCGCAACCGAGCGGTGACGACCCCCGGTGCACCCGATAGCAATCGTGAGGTAGCTCTTGCCCTCTTCCACGTACGCAGGCAGCAGGAGTTCGAAGAGGCCGTCGAGGTGAGCCAGAAACTTCTCGGACAGTTCGTTGCCAAGCACGTAGTCCCGCACGTCGGGGTCGAGACCACTCTGATCACGAAGGGTGTCGACCCAGAACGGGTTCGGCAGGAAACGCACATCGAAGAGCATGTCGACGTCAACGGGCACGCCGTGTTTGAACCCGAACGACACGACCGAGGTTTGCATACCGAGGTTCTCGACCTCATCGCTGAAAAGCTCAGTCACCTGCGCCTTCAACTGATAAATCGTCTTGCCCGTCGTGTCGATCACAAGATCGGCGGCCGCCCGTAATGGCTCGAACACCGCCCGATCCTGCTGCACCGCATCGAGCACGCTGCCGTCGGCGGTTGCGAGCGGATGTTTGCGTTTGGTGGCGCCGTAACGCTTGACCAACTCCGCGTCGCTTGCCTCAAGAAACACGATGCGTACCCGGTCGCCACTGGCCCGCAGCCGCTGTACGACCTCCACCATCTCCGATTGCTGGCCGATGACTCGACCGACAACAAGCGCGAGATGCTGGATGCTTGACCCCGGCTGGGCGGCCAGTTCGGTGACCTTCTCGATCAGTGACGTGGGCAGATTGTCGACCACGAACCAGCCGAGATCTTCCATGGCATCGGCCACCTGCGAACGCCCGGCGCCTGACAGTCCGGTGATGACGACGATGTCGGTCATGGTGCCGAGGTTATGCCGGTGTTCCGGTCTTGCGGGTATCGAGGAACAGCAGCCGAGGAATCGTCGCCGCTTCGAGATACTCGGTTGCTCGGGCCAGAAAGCCTGGCGGCGGTGTGGGCTCATGCATACGGCGGACGGTCAGTCCGTTGTCGGCCAGTGCGTTGATGTAGCGCCCGAGTGGCCGGTGGATGAACGGAATGAAAATGTCCTTCTCCACTTCCTGGTCGGATTCGTCCTCCACCAGGTAGGCGCCAATGCGCCAGTACTGCTCGGGTGGATCGAGAATCTGGTCGTCGATCCAGCCGCTATTCGGGGTCTGCAGCAGGGGATGGTTGAGGAAGAACAGGAACTTGCCGCCCGGCTTCAATACCCGGCTTACCTCTGCGATGGCGTCGTCAACGTCACGGATGTGTTCGAACACGAGGCACGCCACCACCGCGTCAAACGCTTCGTCACGGAACGGCAATTGGCCGGCGCCGGACTGGACGAACTTGGCGCCACCGTCGCGCTCATGGGCCACTTTGATCTGGTTCCAGGTGGGGTCGATGCCGATGACATTGGTGGCGCCACCCTTGACGGCGAGCCGCGAGATCTGCCCGTCACCGCATCCGACATCAAGCACTGTCGCGGCGCCGTGAAGCGCTTCGGCCGCCAGCGGGAGGATCTGCTCCTCGTACTCCTCATCGGCGCCGTCGGTGAATCCTTCAATCCACCAGTCGGCGTTCTTTTCCCACAGATCGTCTTCGCTCACTTTTGAATCTTCGCGTAGATGGCTTCAGCCACCGCATCCGGCAACCAGCTCAGCTCCTTCAGCGTTTCGAGCGACGCCTTCTTCACCGCGTTCACGCCCCCCATCTCTTTGGTAAGGCGTTTCTTACGGGTCTCCCCTAAGCCGGGGATGTCATCGAGCACGCTGACGGTCATGCGCTTGTCGCGCAACTCACGATGGAAGGTGTTGGCGAAACGGTGGGCTTCGTCACGAATGCGTTGCAGCATGAAGAGTGCCTCGGACTGACGAGGCAAAATCATCGGCTCACTGTGACCGGGGATGTAGACCTCCTCGAAGCGCTTGGCCAGCGAAGCGATGGGGATCTCGTCTTCGAGTCCGAGAGCCTTCACGACGCGCTCCGCGACGGCAAGTTGTCCCTTGCCGCCGTCAACAAGTAGGAGTTGCGGCGGGTAGGCGAACTTGCCCTTTCGGTCGTTGCGGTCGGGTGCCGGTTGGTCACGCTCATCGAGGTAGGCCTGCAGCCGGCGGGTGAGCACTTCTTCCATGGCGGCGTAGTCGTCGTTGCCTTCGACGGTCTTGATCTTGAAGCGTCGGTACTCGCTCTTGCGCGGTAGACCGTCCTCCATCACCACCATCGAGCCGACATAGTCGGTGCCCTGAAGGTGGGCCATGTCGTAACACTCGATACGCAAGGGCGCTTCGGGTAGATGCAATGCGTCCTGCAACTCGTTCAAGGCGCGGGCCCGGCTGTTGTGGTCGGCGGCGCGGCGCAGCCGGTGGCGGGTGAATTCTTCCTTCGCATTGCGGGTGACGGTCTCATGCAGTTCACGCTTGCCGCCCCGTTGCGCCATGCGGATCTGCACCTTGCTGCCACGGGCCGCTGTGAGCCATTCCTCGTACACATTGACGGCTTCGGGATCGGCCGGAACGATGACCAACTTTGGTACGCCGAGCGGTGGTGCGTCGCCATAGAGCTCTTCGAGAATGCGGGCAATGAGACCATCGACGGGTAGGTCCTCCACCTTGTCGATGATGAAACCCTTCCGCCCAACACGCGTCCTTTGCGTACATAAAACACCTGCACGGCCGCTTCGAGGTCATCGTCAGCCAAGCCGATGAGGTCAATGTCCTCGCTGCGGTCACCCACCATTTGCTGCTTCTCGATGGCCCTTTGCACTGCCGCCAAACGATCACGCAGACGAGCCGCAAGTTCGAACTCCAACTCGCCTGCCGCGTTCGTCATGTTCTTCTTCAGCCGGTTGACAACCTCGTCGGTGTCACCATCCAGGAACTGGCACAGGTCGCGGACCAGAGCCTCATACGCCTCAGGCGTGATCTCTCCAACGCACGGGCCAGAACACTTCTCGATATGAAAGAGCAGACACGGACGGCCAAGCTTTTCGTGGGTGGTGAACTTTGACGGCGAACAGGTACGGATGGGGAACGTGCGCAGCAACAGATCGAGTGTGTCCCGAATGGCATAAGCGTGGGCGTAGGGGCCGAAGTACTTCACGCCCTTTCGTTTGGTGCCGCGCATCACCATGGCACGCGGCCACACCTCATCGAGCGTGACTGCCATGAACGGATAACTCTTGTCGTCCATCAAGCGGATATTGAACCGAGGCCGATGCTGCTTGATGAGGTTGTACTCCAACATCAGCGCTTCGACTTCGTTACGGACCTCGATCCACTCGACCGTCGCGGCGGTCTGCACCATCTGCGCGGTCCGCGGGTGCATGTTGCGGGGGTCCTGGAAGTAGTTGCTCAGCCGCTGCTTCAGGCTGGATGCCTTGCCGACGTAGATCACGCGGCCGTCGGCCGATTTGAACTGATAGCTACCCGGGCCTTCGGGGATCGTTCCGGCCGGGGGGCGTTGCACCATGGCGCTACGTTACGCTGCCGTCGTCCCGATTCTCAGTTCGTACAAGGAGCATGCACCATGGCCCAAGTCACCCTTCATGGAAACCCCGTTAACACCTCTGGCGAGCTGCCGAAGGTCGGTTCCGCCGCCCCCGAGTTCTCGCTCGCCAAGGCCGACCTCTCAAACCTCGACAGTGCCGACCTCGCAGGCAAGCGCGTCATTCTCAACATCTTCCCGTCCGTCGACACACCCACGTGCGCCACATCCACCCGTGAGTTCAACAAGCGTGCCGGTGCCCTGAACAACACCACCGTCGTGTGCGTGTCTGCCGATCTGCCGTTCGCCATGGGTCGTTTCTGTGGCGCCGAGGGTATCGACAATGTGTCCACCGGTTCCGTGTTCCGCAGCTCCTTCGGCCACGACTACGGCGTCACCATCGTCGACGGTCCGCTTCGTGGCGTGCTCGCCCGGGCCGTGGTCGTCCTGGATGCCGATCACAAGGTTGCGTACACCGAGTTGGTCAGTGAAATCGGCCACGAGCCCAGCTACGACGCCGCCATCGCCGCCCTGAAGTGAGCCCTCCGGCCAGCTTTCGATGATTCGGCTCGACCGGCTGCTGGCCAACCTTGGTTACGCCAGCCGCAGCGAAGCCACCAACATGATTCGCAACGAACGGGTCTCGATTGACGGCAACGTCACCCGTGACCCGTCGTCGCGTGTCCACCCTGGCAGCGTGATGTTGGACGACGAGCCACTCGATCACCCCGATGGCATCTTCATCGCGCTGCACAAACCGGCCGACTATGTGTGTTCGCATGACGACCGCGACGGCGTCACCGTGTTCACTCTGCTGCCCCGCCAGTGGCTTGATCGCACACCGCGGCCCGAGGCCGTCGGCCGCCTCGATAAGGACACCACCGGGCTCCTGCTCATCACCGACGATCACGCACTGCTGCATCATCTGACGTCGCCCAAACATCACGTGGAGAAGGTCTACGAGGTCACCCTCGACCGCCCCGCCGACCCATCACTGGTCGATGTGTTCGCAGCAGGCACCCTGATGCTTCGGAGCGAAGCCGACCCCTGCCTGCCCGCACTGCTGCGCATTCTCGATGACTGTCGAGCCGAGTTGACCATCACCGAAGGCCGCTACCACCAGGTGAAGCGCATGTTCGCCGCCTGTGACTACAAGGTGGAATCACTGCACCGCACCCGAGTCGGACAATGGTCACTAGCCGACCTCGAATCGGGCACCTGGCGCGACCTCGCACCCTAGGCAACTGTTTCCCGATGCTTTTTCAGCCGTATATAGTCGATGGATGCTGATATACTCACCGCTATGACGAAACTACTGGTAGAGGTTGACGACGACATGCTGGAGACAGTGCGCGTCATGCTCGGCGTCAGCACGAAGAAGGACACGGTGAATGGCGCTCTGGCGCTGCT
>JAYTKG010000194.1:0-11910 GCA_043730435.1 Acidimicrobiia bacterium
CGCCTTGGTCGAAGTGTTGCGTGACCGATGCCGATGACCGGACGTAGGCCGCAACCTCGTCCAGGTCTCGGGAGTATTCCGCCGATCGGACGTCGCCAACCACTCCGATCAACGTTGCCACCAAGGCGGGATCGCCGGCGGCGAACGCAGCGTCGCTGAGCACACCAGCGGGGATAGCCGACATCGCCGAGGCGTAGATGTGGTTGGCGAATACCGGGCGGAACGCTTTTGGCGTCGAACGCAGAAACGCAATGAGTTCGGCATCGGACCCATCCAAATCGGGACGCGCTCGCTCAAAGCTGGCAGCCGCAGCTGTGTTGTCAGCAACGACCTTTGGCAGATCGCGTTGTCGAAGCGCGATCAGCGCAGACCCGACGAGGCGCAGCGTGGCCCGCAGGTTCTTGTCGCCCGGCATCGGCTGATACGGCGGCGGGTTGCCTTCGCCTACAAACGTGAAATCGATCGCCGCCGGTGACGACCCTGGTGTGCGGACGCCAAGCAATCGGAGCAGTGACAAGTTTAAGTACGGATAGCCGCCGAGCACGTTGAGCAGTACCGGTTCCTCCGAGGAAATATCGCCGGGTTGCAGAAGGCCCATGCGGGAGAGCGCGTCGCGGAAACCACCGTCTGCCGCTCCCACAATGAGTTCGTTCTGCAATGGTGTGACGACCTCGGGCATGACCTCGCCGATGTTGCCCCGCGTGTTGATCGGCCACCGCTCGTCAACCTTGCCCTCCACAATCCAGCGGCTCCCTGACATGACAGTCCTCTCTGATTGGTCGATGGTTCAGCCGAGGCCAGCCTCGGCGATGGCGCGGACTATGCCGTCCTCCTCAAGGATGCGGCCGTCTCTCCGACCAGATCGAGTGGACCCATCCGTCAGTATCCGTGCGTCATGTTTCGCAACCGGTCGAGGACCATCGCCGCGATCACTGGGTCCGTGTCATCCCGAAGGCCAACGCCAGCACTCATCTCGTCAAGCATACGGAACCTGCCGGGTGTCGCGTGCCACTAGGTAACATGGGCGCTATGGCGAGTTCTCCTCGAATCATTTCGGCTGCTGAGATGGATCGAATGACTCCTCAGGAGCGTGCCGACGCTGTTGACGCTTCGATCGTTCGTAACTGGGACGATGTAGACCCGAGCTTTCGTGATCGCATCTTGCGCCGGGCAGCGGAGCTTGTACGAAATCTCGACACGAATGCGTGATTGCCCAGTCCGCTTCTCCGAGACCTCGTTGCATCGGTTGCGGTCTATGGAATTCCGAGCACGAACGACGAGGTTGTCGTCATCGCGCTCGCTGAGGGAGTCGCGCTCAGGGTAATGGGGATGAACTCTGCTTCCGAAGATGTTCGGGCGGCGCGATACGGTGAACGGTGTGGATCGGGGGATGCGCGTCGACGAGTTCGGGAACGGGATGAGCGCTCGTTTCGACGAAACGGCGGCAGCGTGGCAGCGAGCGGTACACGAGCTGCTGGATTTCTCCGGGGACCCCATCGCCACCCTCGACAAGGTGAATCACAGCGACCCCGCCTTCGTGATGGGACCGGTCTTTACCACGGCGTACCGCATTCTGGGCGGGGCTCAGCCGACTGGGTCCGCAGTGGTAGGCGGCCTAGCGTGGTTGGATGAGCGGGGCGGCCACGCAACCGAGCGAGAGCGGGCCCACATCAACGCGGTCCAATCACTGGTCGAGGGCGAGTTCGAGCATGCCGCTCGTCAGTGGGACACCATCGCGATTGCCCATCCGCGTGATCTCGTCGCGATGAAGCTGGCGCACGACGTCTGTTTACACATTGGTGATGACGACATTCGCCTGCCGTCTGCCCGCCGCGTCGTTGACTCTGGCGCGTTCGAAGGCGACGACCGGGCCACTGCGGTTGTGAACGCCAACCTAGCGTTCGCCCTCGAAGAAGTAGGCCAGTACGAAGAGGCTGAGCAGTGGGGCCGGGCCGCGCTCGCCTCAGAGCCGACGGACCTGTGGGCTCGTCACGCTCTGGCGCACGTGTATGAGGCGACCGAGCGTCACGAGGATGCGCTCAAACTCCTGGTGCCGACGAGCGGTCAGTGGTCCGAGCAGACACTGCTCGCGAATCACATCTGGTGGCATATTGGCCTGCGGTTGTTGAACCACGGTTCCATCGTTGAAGCGGTCGATGTGCTCGATCGCGAGTTGGTTTCGCGTACGGCGTTCGGCCTGGCCGATTCCACGTCGCTTCTCTGGCGCATCGAACTCGCCTCAGCGCCGGGCGCGCCAAGCCTGCGATGGGAGCCGCTGGTTGAGCATTGGGCCAATGTCGCCGAGCGGCACACGTGCGGCTTTCTTGATGTGCATGCCGCAATGGCGTTCTGCTGGTCCCATGGTCCACAAGCCGAACGATTCTGGGACGGCCTCAAGGCAAGCCACGCAGCGGGGGACACGTTCAATAATCGAACGTTTCGAGAAGTGGTGAAGCCGATAGCCAACACCCTCCGAATGTTCCGATCCAATGACCACGCAGGTGCGCTCGACACGATCGAATCCGTCGGCTCGTCCCTTCGGCGGATCGGTGGCAGCGTCGTACAACGAGAGATTGTCACCCGCACGGCGGAGCGCGCCGATGACCTCCTCGGAGTGGTTTCGTGACTGGGCGTCTTCTCGCGGCGGTTGACCTCACGAACCCCGATCTGTACGCCGGGGGTATCCCGCAGCAAGTGTTCGCTGACATGCGGGCGCAGTCAGGTCTCACGTGGACACCCGACACCTCATCTACCAAAGGCTTCTGGTCGGTTACCCGCATGGCCGACCTCATGGCCGTATCCCGTGACCACGCGACCTACTCGTCGGAGTTGGGGCAGATCCAGATCTACGACATCGATGAAGATGTCCGCCGCAAGCGAGCGAGCATGATCGATCTTGATCCGCCCATTCACACGCGTCTGCGCCGTTTGGTGAGTGCGGTGTTCACACCCCGGCACACGCAGAGCTATGAGGACGCCATTCGGCAGCGCGTCGTCAGGCAACTCGACGGATTGCTCGCCAAGGGCGGCGGTGACTGGGTGCATGAGGTTGCGGCACCCATTCCGATCAGCGTGATTTGCGACATCATGGGCGTGCCGCCCGAAGACCACGGCTTGATGATCGAGTTGTCGGACTATCTCGTGGCTGGAACGGGGGATCACGAGCTGGACCCGCACGCCTACGGCAACGTCACACCACTACGCGAACTGCCGTTCAACAGTCCGGCCGCGTTCGGGATCTTTGACTACGCGTGCAAGGCGCGAGCCAAGCGACTGCGGCAGCCGACCGATGATCTGCTCACCACGCTGGCGACGGTTGAGATCGATGGCGAACGCTTGAGTGAGAACGACTACGGCCGGTTCTTCCAGCTGATGATCTTCGCCGGCAATGAAACGACCCGATCGTCTATGGCGCACCTGGCGCTCCACCTCATCGAGTTCGGCGACCAGTTCGACCGTCTCCGCAACGAGCCTGCTCTCTTGGACAACGCGGTCGATGAGGTCATTCGGTACTCATCACCCATCCTCTACTTCCGCCGCACCACGACATGCGAGACGGTGCTGTCGGGCACAAAGATCGCGGCGGGCGAGAAGGTGGTCATGTGGTACGCCGCCGCCAACTTCGATGAAGACGTCTTCCGTGACCCGATGCAATTCGATGTCGGCCGGCCGCGCCTGCCGAGCCATGCGGCCTTCGGTGGGGGAGGCGTCCACTTCTGCCTCGGCGCTGCACTCGCTCGGCTCGAAGTCGGCATCCTGATTGAAGAAATGCTGCGACGGGACATCACGCTCGAACTCGCCGGACCGGTCGAGTACGTGCGATCCAATTTTGTGAACGGCATCGAATCGCTACCGGTGCGTTGCACGTCGAAAGGTTCATGACCATGTGGGGACTTACGCCAGAGCAAGTTGACCTGCAGGCCCGTGCCCGTGAACTGGCGCGCACGGTCATCGCACCGAGAGCCGCCGACGTAGATCGCAGTGAGCAGTACCCGTGGGACAACGTGGCTGCGCTGCAGGCGGCGGGCTTCACCGGAATGACCATCCCAAAGGAGCACGGCGGGCCGGGGCACAGCTTCCTCGATGCGGTGCTCGTGGTGGAACAGATGGCTCAGGTATGCGGCGTTACCGGCCGCATCACCGTGGAGGCCAACATGGGTGCCGTGTCGGCCATCATGGAGTACGGCACCGACAAGCAACGCGAACTCGCAGCATCACTGGTGCTCGCGGGAGATAAGCCGGCTATCTGCATCACCGAGCCGGGCGCCGGTTCGGCGGCAACGTCCATGACCACACGCGCCGACCGGCGTGGCGACCGCTACGTCATTAACGGTTTGAAGCACTGGATTACTGGCGGCGGCGTGTCCAAACTTCACCTCATTTTCGCCCGAGTGTTCGATGAAGAGGGAGTCGAGTTGGGCATCGGGGGTTTCATCGCCGTTCGGGACGAAACAGCCGGCCTGGTCATCGGTACCCGCGAGCCCACCATGGGTCTGCGTGGTATCCCCGAGACGCAGGTCATCTTCGACAACATGGAGATCGGAGCCGACATGGCGCTCATCCCGCCGTCGGGGTTCAAACGTGGTTTCGCCGATCTGATGAATGCCTACAACTCGCAGCGGTGCGGCGCCGGAACCGTCGCACTCGGTATCGCTGGCGGGGCGTACGAACTGGCCCTCGACTATGCAAAAAAGCGCGAGCAGTTCGACCGCCCCATTGCCGAGTTCCAGGGTCTTCAGTGGATGCTCGCCGACATGTCGACCAAGCTCGAGGCCGCTCGCAGTCTGTCGTATCGCGCCGCCGCTTCTCGAGGGGTAGGCAGTTCGTTCCCGGACCCTACGCTGGCTGCGCAGGCGAAGATCTTCGCGTCCGAACAGTCGATCTCGGTCGTCAGTGACGCGCTGCAAATTTTTGGTGGGCTCGGCTACTCCCGCAACTATCCCCTCGAGCGCATGTACCGCGATGTGCGTATGTTCACCCTGGGCGGCGGGACGGCCCAAGTGCTTCGCACCCTGGTTGCGTCACGAGAACTCGGCATGCGGTTGCCTCAAACGAGAGACGGCTACCTCAACGACCGCTGACTCCGGCGGGCAGGCTGAGGATGCCGTTCACGAAGTTGCTCGCCACGCGAGTCGGTGCGCCGACGTCGTGGAAACGGATGCCGCGACGGACAAGTTCTTCCAGCAGCAGGCGGATCTCCAAGCGGGCGAGCGGTGCTCCCAGGCAGTGGTGCCGGCCGAACGTGCCGAATGAGGTGTGATCGGGTTTTGGGTCGCGGCCAACATCGAACTGCAGCGGGTCGGCCCAGACCTCTTCGTCGAAGTTTGACGACGCGTACCAAAGCACGGCCCAGTCGCCCTTCTTGATCGGCACGCCCCGCACCTCGGTATCGGCGGTGGCCGTGCGGCGCATGTGGAGTACTGGCGTGGCAACCCGAATAATCTCTTCCACCGCACGAGGAATGAGCGACGGGTCAGCGTGGAGGCGTTCCTGCTGATCGGGATTCAGCGTGAGTTGGTGCACCGCTTGTGAAATGGCCGTGCGCGTCGTTTCGTTTCCGGCGAACACCAGCAGTTGGAAGAAGTTGCAGAACTCCTGGTCGCTAAGATGGTCGCCCTCGTACTCGGCCTCCACCAGTCGAGTCACCAGATCGCCGGCAGGGCAGCCCTTGCGTTCAATGCGCAGCTTGCGGCCGTACTCAAACAGCGCATGCGACGCCGGACTGTTGAATGGCAATAGCTCCAAGGGTGTGGTGTTGCCGTAGGCGTTCGGGTCGAGTACATGACTCGACGTGCCCTCCACCAGTTGGCTCGACAACTCCACCATGTAGTCGGCATCACTTGCCGGGACACCCAGGATCGAAACGATCACCCGGATCGGCAACGGCTCGGACAAGAGTGGCACGACATCGACCACGGTACCGTCGGCACCGGCAGCGACAAGGCCGTTGAGCAGATCGTTGGTGATGGCCCTGGTGGTCGCTTCGTAGTCGGCCATGCGTGGCAGCGTGAACGGCGGCGTCACCAGCCGACGCAGTCGGGTGTGATCAGGGGCATCACTGTCGATGAGCGATTTGCGGGCTTCCATCGCCTCGGGGCCAAGCTCGAACAAATTGGTGAACTGCGCACTGGAAAACGTGCGCCAGTCTTTGGTGACGGCGGTGACGTCGTCCTTTTTGGTGATGGCCCAGAAGCCGCCCCGGCTGCAATTCCATTCCTGCCAGGCCACCGGTTCTTCGCGTCGCAAACGAGCAAAGCGTTCGTGTGGAATGCCGCCCTGTTCGTAAATTTCCGGACTGGCGATGTCGATCACGGCGAACCTCCTTGTTCTCTCGTCCTGTCTAGCAAAAATCGCGAGCGTTCTGTACCAAACGACCGGGCACTGTGGCAGGATCGGGGTCATGGACGATCGTCCCGAATACGACTTCGATTTCCACGGTGACGCCTTGAACCACGTGTTCGATGATTACAAGCACATGCACGCGAAGTGCCCGGTGTCGTGGAGCGAGCACTACGGCGGTTTCTGGTCGATCACGTCGTATGACGACATTCAACGGGCCGAGCACGACTGGGACACGTACTCGGTTGCGCCGTCGATGATTCTTCCGTCGTTCGCTACCGAGCGTCCCATGATTCCGCTTGACATCGATCCGCCAGCGCTCACTGCCTACCGCCAAATCCTGCTGCCGTTTTTCACACCGCAGCGGGTCAACACGCTCACGCCCCGAACTCACGAACTCGCCAAGCGATTGCTCGATGACTACGGCTCAGCCTCCACTATCGATGCCACGCGCTTCGCGCGAATGCTGCCGACAATGTTGTTCAGCGAATACGCCGGGTTCCCGCTGGAGGATGCCGAGCAGTTCGACGTGTGGGTGGAAGACATCGTGTTCGCCCGCACCGAAGATCTGAGTGTTGCGCTTAAAGCCGCCGACGATGTGTACGCCTACTTCACGGACCTCATCGCTCGACGGCGCCGGGAAGAGCCGGGCCCCGACGTGATCTCCGGGTTGCTCACCGCCGACTTCCAGGGCCGTGGCTTGAGCGATGATGAGATGCTCGACATCTGCTATTTGCTCTTCCTCGCAGGCCTGGAGACGACGGCCGGAACCATTCGTGCCGCCCTGTGGTATCTCGCCCAGCATCCCGACGACCTCGCTCGTCTCGTCGCCGATCTATCAGGCGTACCGGCCGCAGCCGAGGAGTTCCTGCGGGCGCTTTCGCCGGTGCAGGCAATGGCTCGCACCCTGAAACAGGACACTGTTGTTGCTGGCGTGCCACTGAAGGCGGGGGAGCGGGTGGCCCTCGTGTTCGGTGCGGCCAATCGTGACCCGGCCCGCTTCGAAGCGCCCGACGAGATACGTCTTGACCGCGTCGACAACCCGCACGCCGCGTTCGGTATCGGCGCCCACCGCTGCCTCGGCAGCAACCTCGCCCGCCGCGAAGTCGTGGTCGCCATCACCGAGTTCATCGCCCGCTATCCCACATTCGAACTGGCCGAACCCGCCCCGTGGCACAGCATCGGCCCCCTCCGCCTCCAGGTCGGATAGCCGGTTTCAGTCACGCCAGATTTCACTGGGTGAAATCTGACGTGACCGAAACGACAAGGGTCCAGCGCAATGAGCGCTGGACCCTTGTCACAAACACTCGCTGGGTGGGTTTAAAGCATTTCCTCGTCGAAGACGGCGCCCATGTCGGCCCACGCCGCAGGCTTCTTCGACTTGAGATAGCCGGCGATGAGCAGCCCAACCACCAGAATGGCCAGGCACACCCACGGGATGATCTTCACGGCGAACAAAATTCCTGAGCCCGGCGCTGCTTCTACGAAGGAGTAGTAGAGGCTGCCGATGACCGCAACAAACCCGACGAGCGCAGCCAGGATGCCCGAAGTGCGGAGCGCGTTCAACTTCTCTCGGCTGCCCTTCATGATGGCTGAGATACCGAGCAAGAGGTAGCAGAACATCACCATCGGCGTGGCCAGCGTTGCCCATTCGGCGAAGGCGAAGAGACCGCCGCGGACCGAACCCGGCACGTTCGGAGCAGAACCGTCG
This sequence comes from Acidimicrobiia bacterium, assembly GCA_043730435.1. GTDB lineage: Bacteria > Actinomycetota > Acidimicrobiia > Acidimicrobiales > Ilumatobacteraceae > JANMCE01. The sequence goes on from JAYTKG010000194.1 coordinate 8,051, forward strand.
GCCATCATGCCGCCGCCCAACGCAATCTGGGTTCCCTCGCTGGTGATAGCCAGCAAACCGAAGATCAATACAACGCTCAGAATGATGTAGACGAAGATGGCGTTCCATGGCGTCTTCCACTTGGCGTTGGTCTTTCCCAGCGCCGCCGGAAGCACATTTTCGCGTCCCATCGCGAAAAGGAAACGTGAGGTGACGGTGCTAATGCCCAGACCGCAAATCAGCGATGACACTGCCACCGCGAGGAGTACCAGGTTTGCAATCGCCGAGCCCGGCTTCATGACGAAAGAAAGCCCTGACGCAGACGTTGGCCACTCGACGGCGGCTTCTTTCACGCCGAAGCCGATAGAGGTGGCGTAGGTGACCAGGATGTAGAACACCGCCGAGACGAGAACCGATCCAACGATTGCCTTCGGAATGTTGCGCTTTGGTTCCGAGGTCTCCTCAGCCAGTACTGCTCCTGCCTCAAAGCCGGTAAAGGAAAGGATGCCAAACGCGAACCCGAGCCCGATGCCGCTCCACGGCACACCAGCTGATGAGGGCCAGAATGCTGCAAGGTCAACCGACTTCTGATTAGGCCCGCCGTCCTTGATGGCGATGATGGCGGCAACCACCATGACAGCAACGCTCAGGCCGGCGAGTACCAATTGGGCGCGGGTGGAGATGCGAATGTTGAACAGGCTCATGAACGCAACGAATACCAAACTGAGGAGGAAGAAAATCCACCACGGAATGAAGGTGTCGGACTTCGTGACGGCCTGGATGAACGACGACATGAAGAATCCGAAGCCGGCTAACACGGCGGCACCGAGGATGGTGAGGGCGATGGTGTAGACCCAGCCCAGCACGAAGCCAGCGGTGTTGTTCCAGCCGTTGGCCACGTAGGTGTAGAGCGACCCGGCCGATGACATCGACTTGGAGAACTCGGACACAACTCGACCTAGGAACAGCGCGCCAATAGCGGCGAGCACGTAGGCAAGCGGTGTGGCTCCACCGGCTTTGGTTGCGGCGAGATAGGTGAGGAAACCGCCCGACATCGCAGGTGCGATGACGGAGACGGATTGGGCAATGACATCGCTGAGACTGAGATGTCCTCGGCGAAGTTCGTTGGCGGCACCAACAGAATCGGTAGTAGTCATGGTCCCCCGGACCTCGATGGAGTATGCCGTCAAGCACCTGTTCGTATGGTACCTAACGAGTGATAACTTAGCACCAGGAAAAGGGGGTCCTTGACCATATGAAAGCCATTGAACTTCGAGCCTTTGGTGAGCCTCTAGTGCTTACTGACCGGCCCTCGCCTGTCATCGGCGAGGGGCAAGAACTCATTGATGTAACGGCCTGCGGCGTGTGCCACTCCGACATCCACGTCGTTGACGGAAGCTGGGGAAGTCCGCTGCCGCTGATCCTCGGCCACGAAGTGACGGGCGTGCACAAGCAACTCGGGCCCGTCATGGTCTACGCACCGTGGGGATGCCGTCAGTGCTGGCTGTGTGATGAGGGCCACGAGATGATGTGCCCCGACGGCGCGGAGGCTGGCTTGTTCAAAGATGGTGGCTACGCCGAACAGATGCGAGTAACGCACCGCGAATATCTGCACCCGCTCGGCGATCTCGATCCCGTACATTCGGCACCGCTCGCGTGCGGCGGTCTTACCGCGTTTCGTGCGGTCAAACACACGCTCGATGTTCTTCGTCGGAAAGGCGCGAAGTCACGCGTACTGGTCATCGGTGCTGGCGGTCTCGGGCAGTTCGGCATCCAGTTCTTCCGCCTTCGCACCGATGCCGAAATCTGGGTGCTCGACCCCGCCACCGGCAAGCAACAACGGGCGCTCGAACTCGGCGCCGACCGAGCGGTCTCGGCCGATGATCTCGACGGCAAGTTTGATGCCATCATTGACTTCGTCGGTGCGGCCGAGACGGTTCTGCTCACGGTCGAGCGAGTGCATCGTCGTGGCATCGTTGTTGTCTGCGGACTGTACGGCGGACGCGTTCCGTTCGGCATCGGCGCCGTGCCGCACGAGGCGCAGTTCATGTCCAGCATTTGGGGAAGTATCCCCGAGATGGGTGAGCTCATCGCATTCGCGCAGCAGCATCCGTTGCAGTACACCGTGGAAGCAATGGCACTTGAGGACGCCGAACGTGCCCACCAACGTCTACGTGCCGGGGATGTCGCCGGCCGCATTGCCCTCGTCCCCACTCGGTAAAGGAAACGATGCCTGACTCACGCTTGGACGACATCGCCACGCTCATACGCGAGCACGGCGTTCACACCGTCGAAATCATGGTCACCGATACGCTCGGACATCCCCGTGGCAAGCGCTTTCCCGCGCAACGTTTCATCGACACCGTTGCTACCAAGGGTGCCCACATCGCGGACGCCATCTATGTGATGGATGTGCAGTGCGACATCGTCGATAGCCCGTTCATCAACATGGGTACCGGATTTCTCGACATGCATCTCGTGCCTGAGCTCCACACGTTCCGCTTACTCACGCACCGACCCGGCTACGCCACCGTTATGACCCAGTGCATCGACACTCATCACCAGCCCCACGCGCTGGATCCTCGCAACGTCCTTGCCCGTCAGGTTGAACGGGTTCGAAGCCTGGGCTACGACCCCATCGCAGCGGTGGAGTTGGAGTGCTACGTCTGTGATGCCGATTGGAAGCCCGTACAGTCGAACGTGCAGTACTCATCGCTCATCGACAACTTTCCGCTCGAACGATGTGTGGCCGACATGCGCGAGGCGTTGGTCAACCTTGGCATTCCGCTGGAGTCGTCCAACTCCGAGTACGGACCCGGCCAGTTGGAGATCAACTTTGGTGCCGGTGACCCAATGGTTACGGCCGATCACACGCAGTTGTACAAGGCCACCATCAAAGAAGTCGCTCGTAATCACGGCATGCGCGCCACCTTCATGCCCAAGCCGTTTAGCGGTCAGTCGGGTTCGGGCATGCATGTGCACACCAGTTTAAATCAGGGCGGAAAGAACGTGTTCGGGTCCGGTGATGGCCATCTGCTGAACGACGTGATGCGGCATTGGATCGGCGGGCTCATCGCCAACGCACCGGCCATGAGTCTGACGGGCATTTCGAATGGAAACGGGTACAAACGGGTACGCACGTATTCGTTCTGCCCCACCCACATTCACTGGGGGCCCGAGAATCGCAGTGTGCTTTGCCGTTGCACCCTCGACCAGGGTTCCGCCAACCGCGTCGAGTACCGAGCCGGAGGTGCCGACGCCAACCCCTACCTGATTCTGGCCGCCGTGCTCGCGGCTGGGGCCGATGGGCTTGAGCGCTCGCTCGACCCCGGCCCCGCCGCGTTCGGTGACCAGTACGACGACCCCGGCGATCATCCCGTGCTGCCCGCCACGTTCAATGAAGGAGTCGAAGCATTTCGCGGTAGTGCTCTGGCAGCGGCACTGGGGTCAGAGTTCTCGGCCAACTTCTTGTCCATCATCGACAACGAGGTTGCGCTCTACAACGAACACGCCGCTGGTGACCCAGACATCATCACCGATTGGGAGTTCGCCCGGTACGTCGAATTCGCCTGAGGTCGTCTCGCGACGGCTTCTCCACTCGGGCAGGTCCCTCAAACGCGCGTCGTAAGCCATACCGGCGCGGTCGGCGTCATTCATCCTGACGAGGGATTGTGGTGGGGAACTTAGCGGCCCATTCGTCGGCCATGGCGAAGGTGGCGTCGGCGCATGGTCGTAGAACGCACCAAGGAGACGATACGAGAGCAGGCCGACCCCGAGGAACTCGTCGGTTGGGTCGTAGCCGGCTGGGAAGGCGGTGCGGGCCATGTAGCGCAGTGCTCCGTCGCGTTTGTCGACGATGCCAGCCGTCCGCATTACGGGGT
>JAYTKG010000195.1:0-14219 GCA_043730435.1 Acidimicrobiia bacterium
GCCACTCGGCACCAAGGAACTGGCCGACTCACCGTTTACCAAGGTCATCAGCGAGCACATGCTTGCGGGCGGCAAGTGCGTGCTGCTTTTCTTCACCGAGGCATAACCGAACTACTGGGCGCGAAAGTCTGCGTCCCATCGGCGCAGTTCGCGACGGGCGATGGTCATCTTGTGTACTTCGTCGGGGCCATCGGCGAAGCGCAGCGCGCGCTGCCAGGCGTACATGCGAGCCAGCGGGAAGTCGTCGGACATGCCGCCGGCGCCGTGCACCTGCATGGCCCGGTCGACGATCTTGCCGGCCACGTTCGGGCCAGCAACCTTGATGGCCGAGATCTCGACGTTGGCTGATTTATTGCCAACGGTGTCCATCAGCCAGGCCGTCTTGAAGGTGAGGAGGCGGATCATCTCGAGGTCGATGCGGCTCTCGGCAATCCAGTCCTGAATGTTGGAGCGATCGGCAATGCGCTTACCAAACGTGGTGCGGGTGAGCGCCCGCTTGCACATCAGTTCGAGCGCACGTTCACCCACGCCGATGGAGCGCATGCAGTGATGGATGCGGCCCGGCCCGAGGCGAGCCTGGCCAATAGCGAAGCCGTCACCCTCATCCGCGATGATGTTGTTGGCTGGTACCCGAACGTTGTCGAACTCCAGCTCGCAGTGGCCTTCCTGGTCCTGATAGCCGAACACCGGAAGCGCTCGCGTAATGGTGAGTCCCGGTGTGCCCATCGGCACCAGAATCTGGCTCTGACGACGATGTGGCGCCGCGTTCGGGTCGGTCTGGCCCATCACGATGAACACTTTGCAGTTGGGATGCATCGCACCCGAAATCCACCACTTGCGTCCGTTCAGCACGTAGCTGTCACCGTCACGTTGAATAGACATGCGGATGTTCGTTGCGTCGGAAGATGCGACATCGGGCTCGGTCATGGCGAAGGCCGAACGGATCTCGCCCTCTAGTAACGGACGAAGCCACATATCTTTTTGCTCATCGGTACCGAACTTGGTGAGCACTTCCATGTTGCCGGTGTCAGGCGCCGAGCAGTTCATGGTTTCGGCGGCAATGGCGCTGCGGCCCATAATTTCGCACAGCGGCGCATACTCCAGGTTCGTTAGCCCCGGACCCCATTCCTTGTGCGGTTGAAACAGGTTCCACAGCCCGCGTTTTCGGGCTTCGAGTTTCAGTTCCTCCATGATGGCGGGCTGATGGTGCTCGTTACCCGAGGCATGAATCTGGGCTTCGTAGACCGCCTCATTCGGGTAGATGCACTCATCCATGAAGGCGAGCAACTTCTCGCGGTAGTCGACACAACGATCAGAGAAGGCGAATTCCATGGATGCACAGTAGGCGGTTTCTGGAAGGACCGGATTGACAGGAAGCTCTCAGAATCATCACAGCCGCACCTTGCACGGCTCGCACAGACTGACGGCATGAATACCGTGGAGACACCCAACCTCGAACTGGTTCTCGTCGCATGCAACCAGTCAGCCGATCTGGAGCAGATCGCTCGTCGTGTGTGCACCAGTACGTCACCTACGCCTACGCGGGCACGTGGCACATGACCATCGTGGACCATGCCTCAAGCGACGGCACGTGGGCCGAAGCCAAACAGGTGGCGGGCAAGCTGCGTTCTACGAGCGCGCGTCACCTGCCGCAACAGCTGAGCCGCAAGGCCCTTCACAACCAGTTCGCGTCAAGCGAGCGCCGGTTCAATCTTTGTCATCGCGAAAGACGACAAGGGGTATACGGGATCAATGACGATGGGTGTGCAGACCTCGTAGCCTCTGGCGATGCGCCTCTGGCCCAAACACTGGCACCCCGAAACCTGGATCTGCTCTATGCAGGGTCATGCGGCACCGGCGGCTTCTGCAGCCTTCGTCGGCGTTGATGACGCCCCGCTGGGCGCTGAACTCGCCGATGGTCGCCGGTTGGCGCGATGTCTTCGATGCGATAGCTGGATCGAACACGTTGCGCCCGTCGGCAACGAGATCAAGTACGAGACCATTCCCCCGCTCGATCGACTTAAGAAACCTCGTCGGGGTAAGCCGCTGCATGAGGCCATCGGCATGCGCCTCATCGCCATAAACAAGGGCACACACGCTTTTGGTTTCACGCTGGTTGCGATCGGTCTCACCCTCACCCGCACCAACCTCTTCCAGCTGAAGAACTGGGCCCACCGGTTACTGGACTTCGTGCAGGCACCCCTGAACGACGCAGGTCAACAGCACGGTCAGACATGGCTGGGACGCCAGCTCGAGCACATCCTTGACCTCAAGACCGGCACTATCACCGTCCTGCTGTCGCTGGCTGTGCTCTACGCCGCGGTGGAGTGGGTGGAAGCGGTTGGCCTCTGGAAAGAGAAGCGTTGGGCCGAGTACCTCACGGTCATTGCGACAGCCGGGTTCATCCCGCTTGAAGTGAAAGAACTGCTCCACAAGGTCACGTTCTTTCGTGTGTTCGCCCTCATCACGAACCTTGCGTTGCTGATCTGGCTGATCTACAACAAGCGACTGTTCGGAGCGCGCGGAGGGCACGCCGCAATGCTGGCGCACGACGATGTCGATTGGGACGCGGTGCTCCACACACCAACTCCGGCCAAGGGCAAACTCATCCGAGACGAGATCGAGGAAGTTGTTGTGTCTGCAACTACTTCGGCGTAGGTTTCGGCTTGCGTCGGCCACGCTTATCGCCCGCTTTTGTCTGGGCCTTCACTTCGTCCTCAAAGCGTTCCAGTTCGTCGATGAGATGAAGCAGATGACGTAGCCGATCTGGGTCGAGTTCGTTGTTGGCGATCGCTTCCTGCAGCGCGCAGCCAGGTTCTGCGTTGTGCTTGCAGTCGCGGAACCGACAGTGATCCATAAGATCGAAAATGTCGGAGAACGCTCGCTCGATGCCGTTGCCTTCACCCCATAAGGCAACGGCCCGTAGGCCGGGCGTGTCGATGAGGAAGCCACCCTTCGGAAGGTCGATCAACTGGGCCGCGACGGTTGTGTGCCTGCCTCGTTGATCGCCCTCACGAATCTCTCCGGTGTCCTGCACGTTGTGGCCGACGAGCGCATTCACCAGTGTTGACTTGCCGACACCCGATGCGCCGAGCAGGGCCACGGTCTTACCGCCTGCGGTGTACTCCAACAGGGCATCCATGCCGGTGTTCAGCACCGAGCTGACCGCGTGCACGGGAGCCCCGAGCGCGGTGATCGCGACCTCCATCACGTCGGAGTCGACGTTGTCGGCAATGTCGGCCTTGGTCAGCACGACAACGGGCTGTGCCCCGGAGTCGTAGGCCAGCACGAGTTCACGCTCGAGCCGTCGCTGCTTGGGTGGGGACGATAACGCGTGCACGAGAAATACAACATCGACGTTGGCGGCGAGCGTGTCGGTCTGGGCGCGGGAACCTTCGAAGGAGGCGCGCCGGATGAAGGCCGAAATGCGCGGCAACACCTCGGCGACGCGCTCGCCGTCGGGCGAAATTACTACCCAATCGCCCACGGCCACCGCTGCACCGATATTGCGCACCCGCAGAAGTTCGCCTTCGCCCGTATCTACCGTGGACCAGCCGCGATCGAGCCGGCGGACGCGACCGACCGGCTCCGGCGAACCGAGCTTTTTCCATGCGTCGTCGTAGGTGTCTTGCCATCCCAAACGGGATCGACCGGTGGTCACGTCAGGCAACATACAGCGGTTTTTCTCTCACGCTCCACGAGGTTGTTTTGCCGAGCGCCTTGACAAAGACCCTCTCTTGCCGATTGCCTACAGCAGTAATGGCCCGCGCACTCGTTATCGTCGAATCTCCAGCCAAGGCCAAGAAGGTCGCCGAATTCCTTGGCGCCGGCTACGACGTTCGCGCCTCAATCGGGCATGTTGCCGACCTTCCCTCCAAGGGTCTGGCAGTCGACGTGAACGACAATTTCAAGCCGACCTACGAGCTGACGTTGCGCGGCAAAGACGTGATCAAAGAGTTGAAGGCCCTGTTGAAGGATGCCTCCGAGCTCTATCTGGCTACCGACGAGGATCGCGAAGGGGAATCGATCAGCTGGCACCTCTTGGAGCAGCTGAAGCCCAAGGTTCCGGTCAAGCGCATGGTGTTCCACGAGATCACCAAGACCGCTATCGCCCACGCCGTTGCCAATCCCCGGTCGCTTGACTACGGCCTGGTCGACGCCGCCGAAACCCGACGCATTCTCGATCGCCTGTATGGCTATGAGGTCTCGCCGGTGCTGTGGCGTCGAGTGAACCGTGGTCTGTCGGCCGGCCGCGTGCAGTCCCCCACTATTCGCTTGGTTGTCGAGCGTGAGCGTGAGCGCATTGCGTTCGTGACCGCGGGCTACTGGGACATCGAAGCAGCCATTGCGACAGCTCCGGCGTTCAACGCAACCTTGGTTGCACTCGACGGCGTGAAGGTTGCGACCGGTAAGGAATTCGACAGTCACGGCAAGCCCAAGCCGAACGTGACGGTGCTGAACGAAGTACGAGCCCGCTCATTGGCCGATGGCCTCCATGGCAAGCCGTTCGACGTGCGATCAGTGGAAGAAAAGCCATACCGATCGTCACCGAAGGCCCCCTTCATGACCTCAACGCTGCAGCAAGAGGGCGGCCGAAAACTTCGTCTGTCGGCCAGCCAGGTGATGCGCGTTGCCCAGGGCCTGTACGAGCGCGGTTACATCACCTACATGCGTACCGACAACGTGGTGCTTTCGGAAGAAGCGCTCGGTGAGGCACGCGGCGCGGTCACCAAGGCCTACGGCGAAAAGTTCCTGGCGCCCGGTATTCGCACCTACGCCACCAAGATCAAGAACGCGCAGGAAGCCCACGAGGCCATCCGTCCCACCACCCCGTTCCGCGCACCCGAAGCGGTGGCCGGCGAGTTGAACGGCCAAGAGCTTTCCCTCTACAAGTTGGTGTGGCAGCGCACGCTCGCCAGCCAAATGGCCGACGCCGTCGGCACCACTGTCTCGGTCCGTCTCGGTGCGGTAGCCACCGATTCGACCGACTGCGAATTTGCCGCATCGGGTACCACCATCACCTTCCCGGGCTATCGCCAGGTGTACGTCGAGTCTTCCGACGACGATGCGGCTGAGGAGAAAGAAGCGTTGCTGCCCGTTCTCACCAAGGGCCAGTCGGTGCCGGTCAGGTCGTTGACCCCGAACGGACACGTCACCTCTCCGCCGGCCCGCTTTACCGAAGCGTCGATCATCAAGCGGCTGGAAGAACTGGGCATCGGCCGGCCATCCACGTACGCATCCATCATCACTACCGTGCTTGATCGTGGTTACGTGTGGAAGAAGGGCCAGGCGCTCGTTCCGACGTGGACGGCGTTTGCCGTTGTCGGCCTGATGGAGAAGCACTTCGACAACCTGGTCGATTACGAGTTCACCGCCCGCATGGAAGAGGACCTCGACTCCATTGCTCGTAACGAGACGGCCAAGGGTGCGTGGCTAAAGCAGTTCTATTTCGGCAACGACGCCGAGCTGCACGGACTGAAACGTCTGGTGGAAGAGAACCTCGACGAGATCGACGCGGCCGAGATCAACACTTTCCCCATCGGCCATGATGCCGACGGCAACGACGTTGTCGTCAAGCCCGGCAAGTACGGCCCGTACGTAAAGCGCCTGGAAGACACCGCGTCGGTGCCCGATGATCTCACTCCAGACGAACTCACCGTCGAAAAGGCGCTTGAGTTGCTGGCGGCGCCCAAGAGCGACGTTGCAATCGGCGAGCTCGACGGCCTACCCGTGTACGCCAAGAGCGGCCGCTTCGGTCCGTACGTGCAGTGGGGTGACGCCGACAACTTCCCCCCAGGTGAAGCCAAGCCGCGCATGTCGTCACTGTTCAAGACAATGACCCTTGAGCGCATCACACTGAACGATGCCAAAGACCTGCTGTCACTGCCCCGCAAGCTGGGTGAGCATGAGGGCGAGCAAGTCACGGCGCAGAACGGCAAGTTCGGTCCGTATGTTGCCCGTGGCAAAGAGAGCCGCTCCATCGGCACAGAAGAGCAGCTGCTCACCATCACGCTGCCGGAGGCGTTGGAGTATTTGGCCCAGCCCCGAACCTACGGCGCTCGTGGAGCACCCAAGCCGCCGTTGCGTGAGTTCGGTTCCGACCCCATCAGCTCGCGCCCCGTCGTGGCCAAGGAAGGCCGCTTCGGCATCTATGTGACCGACGGTGAGACCAACGCCAGTCTCACCAAGGGCGACCGCCTTGAGGCCATGACCGACGAGCGAGCGCATGAGTTGCTGGCCATTCGTCGAGAAGCCGGGCCCTCCACCAAGAAGGCCGGGGCGCGTAAAGCAGCTGCACCAAAGAAGGCTGCCGCCCCCAAGGCCGCTGGCGCAAAGAAGGCACCAGCCAAGAAAGCTGCTGGCGCCAAGAAAGCCGCAGCGAAAAAGGCCACCGAGTCCTAGCTCTGTTTCCTCAGAGATTTCACCCAGCTGAAATCTCTGAGGAAACAGACACCAAGTGGAGCTTTCGTCGGCTTGCCTTGCGCCTCACGTATCCTCAGTGGCGTGACGAGCGGACGCTACATCGCCCTAGAGGGCACCGAGGGTTGTGGGAAGTCGACCGCGTCAAAGCGATTGGCCGCTGAGTTCAATGCCGTCCTGACCCGAGAAACGGGCGGAACCCGCATTGGCCAGCTGGTGCGCAGCATCGTGGCCGACCCGGCTTCGACCGAGCTGGACGATCATGCCGAAGCCCTGTTGATTGCCGGTGATCGGGCACAACACATGGCCGAAATCGTGTTGCCGGCGTTGCAGGCTGGCCGTCATGTGGTGTCGGATCGCTCTGTGTACTCCTCTCTGGCCTACCAGGGCTACGGACGGGGTCTGTCGGTGGACGAAGTCCGCAAGATCAATGACTGGGCCGTACGAGGCCGCTGGCCCGATCTGGTGATCTTCCTTGATGTTTCCCCCGGGGTGCAGGCCCACCGTTTGAAGCATCGTGACCTCGATCGCTTCGAACAGTCTGGTGACCACTTCTACGGTCGTGTGCTTGATGGCTTTCGCACCATGGCCGCCGACGACCCCGGGCACTGGGTCACTATCGATGCCGACGGCACCCCGGCCGACGTTCACGCTCTCATCATGGCCGTCGTTCGCGAGAGGCTAGGGCTGTGAACGATCTGGTCTCTCCCGTGCTGGCCACCGTCGTCGGCCAACCGGCGGTGCAATCACTGCTAACCGCTGCCGCCGTTGCCCCCGTTCACGCGTTCTTGTTTATCGGGCCGGCCGGTAGCGGGAAGCGATCGGCCGCGATGTCGTTCGGCGCCGCGTTGCTGTGCCCCAACGGCGGGTGCGGCGAGTGCCGCGACTGCCGGCTCGCCCTGTTGGGTGAGCATCCAGATGTGCGCATCGTTGAACGCGTGGGCGCCGCCATTAGCACCGACCAAGCCGATGACATCATCCGCATGGCCTCGCGTGCGCCGGTCGAAGGCAGCCGCAAGGTACTCGTCCTCGACGAGTTTCATCTCTTGCGTCCCGAAGCCGCCGCGAAGTTGTTGAAGACGATCGAAGAGCCCGCCGCGTCAACGATATTTGTTGTCATCGCTGATGACGTCACGCCAGAACTGGTGACCATCGCGTCACGCTGTATGCGGGTGGAGTTCCGGCCATTGAGCGATGAGACGGTATTGGCCGCGCTGTTAGCCGAAGGAGTCGCTCCAACACTTGCTGAGCCAGCCGCGCTTGCGTCGGGCGGAGATCTCGATCGGGCGCGGCTACTGGCTGCCGACCCCGGACTCTCTGCCCGCCGCCGAGCCTTCGCCGACGTTCCCCGTCACCTGGACGGCACGGGCACAGTCGTCATTAGCCAAGTGGCGTCATTGATGCTGCTGATCGAAGACGCCGCAGCACCACTCGCTGCTCGCCACCTTGTTGAGATCGCCGAGATGGACGAGCGCATCAAAGCCATGGGCGAGCGAGGATCGGGCAAGAAGCAGTTGGAGGAGCGCCACAAGCGCGAGTTGCGCCGACACCGCACTGACGAAATTCGCGCCGGGCTCGTTGCCATTGCCTCCACCTACCGCGATGCGCTGGTAGCCGGTGCTGGTCGACACGCGACCGCGTATCAGGCCGCAGTGGTTCTTGTGCACGCTGCGTTGGAAGCCATGGAACGCAACCCCAACGACACCCTTCAATTGCAGTCGCTCCTGCTCCGTCTGCCGCCCGTCGGCTCGTAACAGCGCCCCGTTTCGGGGCCCTGTCACAGCTTTTCAGGTGGTCTGATACCGGGAGCTAGGGTGGCCGCGCCATGAGTTACGGTGCCCTCTTGCAACGTTGCCGTCGGGGCGATCAACGCGCCTGGCGGGAGGTGCTCGATCAGTACCAGAGGCTCGTGCACTCTATTCCGTTGAACCTGGGACTTACCGCGGAAGACGCAGCGGACGTGACGCAGGCCACATTCATGGCCCTGTTGCAGGCCCTCGATCGCATCGAAGAACCCGAACGGCTCGGCAGTTGGTTGGCGACCGTTGCTCGACGGCAGAGCATTCGCATTATCGAACGGCGGGTGCATGACAACGAACGCACGAACGTGACGGATCTGGTCGTAGACGACTCCGAATCGCACCGCATCGTGGAGGAGGTGCAGTGGGTACACGATGCCGTCCAAATGCTTTCAGACCGTTGTCGGGAGCTAATGATCCAGCTGTACTTCACGGATCCGCAACCCAGCTATGACGACGTAGCCCAAGAACTCGGTCTCCCACTCGGAAGTATCGGCCCGACCCGAGCGCGGTGCCTGGAGAAGTTGCGAGACCTGCTCGAACAGAGTCAGGCTCCTTCCGAGTCAAGCCCCAAGGGCAACCATTAGGGTCGGCGACTGCTCACTGGATTGTCTTCGCAACCACATGGCGGCCTCGATACGGGAGGTCACACCGATGCGCTGGAAGGTTCGGGTGAGATACGACTTTACGGTCGGCTCACTGATGCCCAACTGACGAGCGATCTGTTTGTTCAGCAAACCGTCGGCCACCAACTCGAGCACCGCCCGTTCGCGAGCTGTGAGTAACGAGACGGTCGATTCGTCGGAACGAACGGCAGACAACAGCCGCAGCGTCAAGCGAGGATCGACCGGGCATTCCCCGCGAGCCGCAGCGAAGAGGCCGGCGAACACGAAACTTTCGTCGCTGTCGAGGAGGAGACATCCGGCAACCCCGGCACGCAGCAGAGAGATAACCGCCATGTCCCCCGCCAGGACCTGCGATCCCAGAATCGCCACCAAGGGACCGGCGGCCGCGGCCGCAGTGATGCTGGCGAGCTGACCCGGCACGGCTATATCGGTTGCCGCAACAATCACGAGGGTCACGATGTCGAGATCGCTTGTGGTCGGCGTGACCTCGTCAAAGGCCGCGCACGACTGCAGCACAAGCAGATCGTCGCGGGTTGAAATGAGCTGTTCTAGCCCCATCCGAATGAGGGCTGGCCCGATCAATCGCACGCCCAGGCACTCCGAGTTCCGTGGCATCTTCATCCTCCTAACGCCTTCGTGCAGTCGTTCCCCGACGGGCCCGACGTTTCGTTTACGGCGGTTACGGCCAGTGCCACGTCGGCTCGGCCTGCCGTGCCGAAGTTGTTGGGCGGACCCACGACCTTCATCGTGGAGGTTCGCACCAGATCCAACACCCGCTGCACGGTGAGCGACGGACGGAGGGCACGCATCAGGGCCACTTCCCCGGCAATGAAGGGCGTGGACATTGAGGTTCCACCCCAAGTTGCCCTTCCGGATGGCGCATACGGCATGAGGCTGACGATGGCTTCGCCCGGTGCAGCAACATCAATCCAGTCGCCCCAGTTTGCGAATGACGACAGGCGATCGGTCGTTCCGGTGGACGTGACGCCGACGGCGCACTTGGCGGCGGCCGGGAAGTTGGTGCCATTCCGTGACTCGTTTCCGGCAGCCCCGACCACCACGATGTTCCGAGCGGCGAGATCAAGCACTGCTTGGCGAAGCGCGTGAACGCTGCTGCGGGCGCCGAGGCTCATGTTCAGCACCGTGGCACCATGATCGGCGGCCCAGTACATTGCCTGAGTGGCGTTGAAGGAGGTGCCGTCACCATCGCTGTCGAGCACTCGCACCGGCATGAGTGATGCGGACGGTGCTGTGGTGTGCACGATGCCGGCCACAAAGGTGCCGTGCCCCGCTGCCTCATCGACAACACCGTCGGAGTTATCGTCGAGCCCGTTTGCGCTGTCGTTCGGCGTGGCGTCACCATCGACAAAATCCGTACCAGCGACCGTCCAGGGGGCGAGCGTCGGCGCGCTAAGCCCGGTGTCGAGCACGGCCACCGTCACTCCGCCGCCCGTCGTTGTTTGCTGGGCAACGCCAAGCCTCAGGGTGGAGGCAGCCCACTGGGCTCCTGGTGCGGTCGGGCTGCCGTCACTCCAATGATAGATGGTGCTGGCGGCGCCGACCTCTGGCGACCGCAGTGGCAGATTTGATTCGGCGACGACGACAGCCGGATCAGTCGCGAGTTCCGCCGCAAGGGCTTCGTCGGTTCGAGCATCGTTGCTGGTGATGAGAACTAAGCCGGCCTTTCCGGCGGCGGTGGCCGACGCAACCGTGCCGTGACGGGCGTTGAGGGCTGCGAGGGTCTGCCCGGGCGAAAGTTGCACGATGACACCGAGGCGAGCGTCAGCCAGGAGAGCCGAGGCGGGTTGCGGGCTGACGCCCAAGGCGGCCCCCGCGAACATCAGAAGGCCAATAAGGACCGAAACGGTGCGGGTAACTCTGCGGTGCATGGGGTAGCTCCTTGTTTCAACAAACTCTCGCCGGGTATGGCGGTCCTGCCCTGTGTGATGCGACGTCATGTCATCGACCTCCTACTACGATGAAAGCGGCCCAAAGGTTTGGGTGGATGAAGCGTTCACGTTGCTCCAGCTGCGCGGCCCTAAGTGCTCCAGCCGGTCCGAGTTCCGACAGGTGCTGGTAGAACGACGACATGAGTTCGGTCGTGGCCTCATCGTCGGCCGACCACTGTGCCGCCACGAGCGTTCGTGCTCCGGCGCCTAGCACTGCCCGAGTGAGGCCGAGGAGTTCTTCGCCGCGAACGGCGAAGGCTCGAGCGCTGTCGCAGGCGCTAAGAGTCACCATCGCCCCAGACAGATCGACGGCCAGGAGCTCTCGAGCGGTCACCCACCGGTCATGCAAGCGAAGGCCTGAGAACATGGGATTGTCGACTCGATACATGGCATGGCACGCAACGTGGATCAAACCCGCCGAGGAGCCCTCGGTAAGCAGCGCCGACGCTGTTGCCGCTGGACCCGTGCGAAGAGTCGCGCGATGAAGTTGCGTCGCTACCGCGATGGCCTCACGGATGACATCGGGAGCCAACTCGTCCGGCGCGCCCAAGACCAGCGCTTCGCCCTGGCGAGCGGTCATCGCCTGTCGCAGCGCGTAGTCGTGTCGGCTCGGCACGTACGAGATCTCGAATCGGTCGATGAGATAGCGCTCGCCATCGTGGAAGGCCTGGACCGGAAGGCCATGCAGCAAACCGTGCGGAAGGACGACGAGGGGCGTCACCGTGTCGGACGAAGGCAGATACCTTTCGAGGGGCCCGAACAGCAGATCGTAGAGACCTTGCAGCACCGAACGACAGGATCGCTCCAGCCGAGATGCGTGGCGGCGAGCCATTTGCGGATCGAGCCGCAGCCTTTCCCAATGCAGACTCAGCTCTTCAGTGAGCCGTCGCACATCGGAGAGGGTGGCAAGGACAGGTTCCACCGAGACCGAGCCGGCGAACTCAACGCAGCCCACGACCTGATCCTCGAGGCAATACCAGCTCAACATCGGGATATCAGACACGAGACCTTCGGTTGAACCGGCAAACGACGCCGAGGCTTGGCCAGCTCGAGCATGTTGTCGAGAACCGTCGACCTCACGGAGTTTCAAGTCCCGCTCCAGAGCAGAGGCACGGGCACTGAGAATCGTTGCTCGCGTCGCCGATTTTTCCTCAAACAGCTCGGCATAAACGGCGTTCAGTTCATGGGTGAGATAGGCGGAGTAAGGCTCAACGGTGGTGCTCGTCGTGCGATCGATGAGACCGAGCGTCATATCGGTAAGGGCTCGCGATCGGGCCCGCTCCGTCGCAGCGAGCACGCGTTGCGGTCCATTCGTTCCGACGTCGATTTGGGCGAGCTCCAACTGCACGAGGCCGTCAAAGACGTCGAGCTTGTCGGCCACGAACATAGATGCAACGGCATCGACACGAAGGGTTTGCCGTTCCACTTCAACCAGGCTGGCCGCCCGTTCGAGGCAGCTGCGGGCCGCATCGTATTCTGACAACCTCAGGTGGTTCAGCCCGACAGCCCGGTCAACCAGGAAGTGGACCGGAGCAAGGTCGAGGGAGGCGGCCTGCTCCCGGGCCGCTTGCAGAAGGGCAGCGCCTTCGGACACCGATGCGGTCATGTCGGCCAGCGTCACCGTTGCGTGGACGCGTTCCATCGGAGCGCCAGCAGCCGTTGCGATAGCGATTGCTTCTCTCACGTGCTGTTCGGCTCTGCTTGGATCCTGATCATGTTCGAGAACGGCTCTATCGACGAGCGCAGTTGCGAGCCATCGGCGTTCACCGAGCTGAGAGAGGTCATCGATGACGGCATCGAAGAAGGATGCGGCCTGGTCCCGTTCGCCGAGGGCGGCGTGCGCCCGACCGCATCCCGAACGAGCGCGGGCGCGGTCGACGGTCATGCCCGCATCGGAGCAGAAACGTTCGGCGGCGGTGTAGGTAGCCACGGCCTCGGGGTGCAGATTCAGGGCCTCGTAGGCACGAGCAGCCACCAGGCCTCGCGCCTGTTCGACCAGTGGTGTTTCCAGGTCGTTCAATAGCGCGTTGGCTTCGGCCAGAACGTCGAGGCAGACCGCATACCGACCACGAGCGAGTTCAGCCTCGGCCAGACTGTCCAGAACGCGGACACGATTTGAGGAGAGGTCCGCCCGTTCATAGATCTCGAGAGACTCGCGAAAGGCGAGAACTGCCTCATCGATTCGTCCTGCCGAAAACAGGACTAAGCCACGATTGTTGATGACGTCGGCGCGCGCCTCGTCACGACCAAGTAGGCGAAAAAGATCTTCACCAATGCGATACGAGTCGAGGGCATCGGAGTATCGGTCGAGCATGCGGCAGCATGCGCCGCGGTTCAGATGAGCTGAAGCCGAAAGCGCTAACAGGTCGGACTGTTCAAGGTCATCGGGCTGGGCGGCCAGGGCCGCGAGCAGGGTGTCACAGGCGTCGAGCGCGGCATCGTGACGACCCATCTCGTTCAGCACATGGATGCGCCCCAGGTTTGTTCTGGCCGCGGCACCCTGGAGACCGGCTCTTACATAGCGGGCCTGCGCTTCGCCGATCAGATCGAGGGCAGCGGGAAAGTTCCCAACGGTCGCCGCGGCCTGAGCTCGCAGGTAGATGCAACGGGCGAGCACGGCTGGCATCTCCTCCTCGGCGAGCTCAAGTTGAAGGGCGAGCGCACCAACACCTGCGGCCGCTGGATCGACACGCAGTAGTGCCTCGACATCGGCAATGAGTGTCTCGAAGTACTGCGTGCGATCCGGAACCACGTTGTTCATCCGTCGCCGCGCAGCTGGATAGGGCCGAAAGAAATCTCGTCGGAGATGTCGGTCGCTACCAGCACGTACTGGCCGCTTGGAATGTTCCTCATGCGAAAGCCACCGAACTCGTCCGTGACGATGGCAGCGACTGCGGGCTCACCCGACTGAGCGTCAAGAAGCCGTAGCCGATAGGGGCGGTCCGTGTCATGGGCTGCCAGCACGATGCCGTCGAGCGCACAGGTATCCTCGCCCTCGTTGAGGACGTGCACGGTGAGATCAGCGGTCTCGCTCGTGAACGTGAGCTGACGGCCACCCTGAGTGCCGCCTCGTGCCCCACCAATGGCAATGCCTGGCACGCCATCAAAGGTCAAGAGCGCTACGAGTTGGCGCAGCAACCCGGGTTCAGCGTTCCGAGATGCCCAATCGACAAAAGAATCCTGCAGCCGAGCCAGCACCGAAGGTGGGGTGTTGGCTAACCGAACAGGGGGAGGGTGGAAATCGCCGGTGGTACTCATTGCCCTAACAGTGCTCCGGAGCCCTACGCGAAATACATCGGTTGTCGATTCGGCTAGCCTGCCCCGTCGGCACAACAGGGTTCGTCAGAAGTATTTAAGTTTCGTCTGTTTCTGCCGATTGCTAACCTTGCACCCTTCGCCCAGATAGCTCAGTAGGTAGAGCAACG
>JAYTKG010000196.1:0-3723 GCA_043730435.1 Acidimicrobiia bacterium
GCCAACGAACTGGAAGCACGTCTTCGCTCGATGGACTGGGACATTACCGTGTCCGCGACCTCCGGACCCTTCTATTGGGGTACCGGATGCAAACGGCAATGACATGGTTTTTGAAACGCTGATTTTGCATCGTTCAACGCCGAGCGGGGCTGGTCTTTGGCTCGAAGTAAGCCATAGGTACGTCCGTTCGCCGGCACTTACCGGTGAAATTTCTGGCGTTGAGTTCCCACCGTCGCGTGCAATCCCGGCTAACTGGGGCAGGTTGTCGTTCGAGCAATGACGGAGCGGTCCCAATCGGCACTTCGATCGTCGGAATCGTTTCAGACGCGTGGGTGCGAGTTGGTTCTGGGCTAGCAATTGTGCATGCCCGATCTTCCACAAGCATGGCGCGATGGCTTCGATGAGGTTGCCGAGCTCTACGACAGGGTGCTCCCCGGCTATCCCGACGACCTCTTCGACGAGTTGGCCACGGTATTGCCTCGGTCGCCAGTCGTCGTCGAGGTCGGTCCTGGTACAGGCCAAGCCACGAAGGGACTCGTTGCCCGAGGCGCCAGAGTGACTGCGGTCGAGTTGGGTGCCCACCTGGCAGCCGTTCTTGCCCGCAACCTCCCGACCGTCGACATCGTCGTGGGTCCCTTTGAGACCGTCGACCTAGCCCCGAGCTCATTCGACCTAGCCCCGAGCTCATTCGACGCCGTTGTGGCAGCATCGAGCTACCACTGGGTACCGGCCGAGGCACGGATGACGAAACCCGCGGCTCTACTCCGACCTGGCGGGCACCTGGCGCTGATTGCAATCAACCACGTCGCTTCTCCCGCTGACCGTGGGTTCTTCGATGAGGTCCATCACGTGTTCAGTCGGCACGGGCTGCCGAGAACGCATGATCCTGTCCCTACTCACGAGGAGCTTGTTCCGCAGTTCGTCCACGAGATCGTTGCCTCGCCAGAGTTCGCAGAGCCATCGATCCATCGCTACCGCTGGGACCAGCGCTACACGGCTCGGGAGTACACGGAGCTCAAGCGGACCGACTCGAACAGCCGGGCGATGGCCGATCCTGAAGCCTGCGAGGCCATGCTCGCCGAGGTCGAGGCGCTCATCGAAGCACGCTACGACGGGTGGATCGTCCGCCCCGTCACCGCATCTCTGGTGCTGGCTCGTCGCCTCTGATGATCGGAGCTGACCTACGTCCACCACCTGGCGGACAGACTTGGGAGAAGAGCCACGCGAGGCCTGCCGTCGACTGAAGCCTGCCGTCGAAGTGCTGATCGAGGTCGTTCGATCGTGGTCAAGCGCTCAGCAAGGCGTATCCATCCCCGCGAAAGTCACCCGTGTAACCAGCAGTCAGGGGCAAGTGTCATCGGAGTCTGATGACGTTTCCGGTGACGAGGTGGTTGGCATCGGCACAGAGCCATACGACGGTCTCTGCGACTTCGTCGGGGGTTGCGATGTGGTGGTGTTCATGATCTTCGTCGACGAAGGCTCGCACCTCGTCGGTTATCCATCCGGTGTCGGTGACCGGTGGATAGACGACGTTTGCTGTGACTCCGTCGCGTGCCATTTCGCTTGCGGCCGAGAGTGTGTAGCTGATCAACGCAGTTTTCGCAGCACCGTAGGACACCTGGCCCGGGTAGCCCCCTCCTGTCCCAGAGGTCATGGTGACGATGCGGCCCCACGTGGCGTTCCTGGCTCGGTGACGACTTATGTACTCCGCCATCAGAAGTGCTCCAGCACGAGCGTCAACGAAGAGTTGCGTGTTGATGGACTCGGTGGTCACCGGAAATCCGGGCCTCCCGGTGTGGTCGTTGCGTCCATCGGAGAAGCTGTCTTTTTTCCATCCACTGGCGTTGTGGACGACGATGTCAACGGGCCCGAGTTCTTGCTCGGCTAACTTGAATAGTTGGGACACAGCGCCTGGTTCGGAGAGGTCAGTCTCGGACGCGACCGCTCGGCTTCCGAGTGCGATGATGTCGGCGCAGATCAAACTGGCGTCCTCGGCGCGTTGGCGACCGAATTCGGGTTGGCCGGGTCGTGCCTGCTCGGCAGTGGAACGCAAGTAGGTGACGAGCACGTCGGCGCCTCGTGCTGCGAGACCACGAGCGATCGCGGCACCGATCCCGTGGTTTGCTCCGGTTACAAGCGCGACGCGACCGGAAAGAGAATTTGAAATAGGCATGGCTGAACTAACTCCTTGATCGATGGGAACGAGACTTTGGGAGATGTTCAGTTGCCAGCCACGCAAACAATTCTAGAACAGGACAAACAATTGAGCCACGTCAAGATAATGTGCACACATAACAACATGGCTCAACAGTCGGCAATCGTTCTCCGGCTTGGACTCGATGGTCCCCCACCCGAGACGGCGTCATCGTCCCCGCGTTAGGCGATAGGGGGATTCGAGCGAGCTATCAGGCGAAGTCGGACACCTTCGGTGAAGCCCCACGGGCGGTTAGATCTGCTGGGCTCATCAGTCCGACGACGATAGGCCCGGGTCCTCGCACGACTGCGTAGCGCGCTCCCCAGAACGTATCGTAAGGCGACCGTAAGATCTCGGCACCGAGCCCCCTCGCTCGTTCGAATGCGGAATCGACATCGGCTCGATCCATGGTCCGAAGGTTGACAACAACTCCCGCAAAATCAGGGGGCAATCCGCCCCAGTGCGACGCATAGGCGGGCTGTCAAGACCAGCGTCAAACCCTTCGGCGACTGCGGGAAAACCGATGTGATGCGGTTCCCAATCAGCCCACCCTTCTCCCAACTCGGGAACCCGAACTCCTAGCGACCGAAGAAATCCAGCGGCACCGGCGACGTCGTTCTTTGCTCGACGTGATCCCCGATGGCGGGTGCACGTCGTGCTTCAGGTGGAAGGAGACTTCAAAGTTGCCGTGATTACCGCGCCCGCGGTGGGTCGGCAATGGTGGGCAGTTCGTGGCGGACGCGCGTTCGAATCAACATGGCCCCGAACGAATGAGACTGCAGTTCAACTCAAAATGAGTGCGACCGACTCCCTCAGTCGAGCCCTGCTCGATGCAGACAACGATGCAGCCCGTCTTCGTCTCTCCTCTTTTGCCGATGTTGCACCGCCGACTGAAGAGGGATGGTGTGGTGGATTGATTGATCTCGTGCGGGGCAACCGTTGACTGTTTCCTTTCGGAGGGTCACCAGGTTTGGGACCATGCACCGTGGCGACTACTTGTTGAGGAGGCTGGGGGGTATTTCACAAAGAAGTCCGGCAGCGAATTTCACGGGGGTGGGCTGTATTCCAACGCACATCTTTACGCGGACTTGCTGAGCGCAATTGGGTATCCCAATCCTCGATAACTCTCTTGTAGACGCCCGGCGAATGTCTGCTCCGCCTGCTAGGGATGTGCCGGTCAAGGTCCATCCGACATAATATGCGCGCGTAGTAATGCGTCTGCTCAAGTCCATCGGAGATCACCCGTATATTCGGTGTTCCGGGGCACCCGTAAGGTTCGTTGATGGGTGCCTAGGGCCGCTCGCGATGAAGTGGAATGGGCGGGCGATCGGCGGACACGCAAGACTCTTTCAGAGGCAGTTTGAACGGAGGTAGTGCGTGAAGATCTTCATTGCTGGTGGGTCCGGTGCGATCGGGCGGTTCCTCGTGCCCGAGCTTGTCGGTGAAGGACACGAGGTCGTAGCGCTGACCCGTTCGCGGCAGCGGTCTGCAGCCCTGGAAGGTATGGGGGCGGTTGCTGTGGTTGGTGA
>JAYTKG010000197.1:0-2258 GCA_043730435.1 Acidimicrobiia bacterium
TTAAGTTTGCCGGTGATCTGATCTCGCCTCCGGACGACCATCGGGCGTACTGGATCGGTGACTACCCGTGCGACAACCATGGCGTCGCTATCGGATCCATCCGTAATGTGGATTCGCCAACTCCACTGTCTGCGAGATGGACGGCGGACTTCACGTTCTCTTCGAAGCCCAGTCAGACGGGCGGGTACAGCGACTACCACCACAAGATGAGCTCCTACGCCAATCTCATCAGTCAATACGCCACCGTGCTCGCCCCGGATGTGACCGCGCGCAGCGGACCACGTGTCCCAGCGGCAGATGAATCTTCAGTCTTTCGGTACCTTGACACCGCGAGTACTCGGGCGGGTATCGCCGCAGCGAACTCGCGCTTCGAAGGCCACAGTGTGGCGATCGTCGGCCTTGGTGGAACCGGTTCGTACGTGCTGGATCTCGTTGCCAAGACGGGTGTCGCGGAAATCCATCTCTACGACCACGATTGGCTCGAGTCCCACAACGCATACAGGGCGCCAGGTGCTGCGACGCTAGAGCAGTTACGACGACGGCGAGCGAAGGTTGAGCATTGGTGCGACGTTTACTCGGGCTTCCGCGCTGGACTCATTCCGCATCCGCACCGTATCGACTCCGACACCGTCGGCGAACTGGGAACTTTCAACTTCGTGTTTGTGTGCATCGACGACGCCGACGCAAAAGAACAGATCGTGGCTGAGCTGGAGCGTGCGGACGTTGCGTTCGTGGATACCGGCATGGACCTCACCTTCACTGGCGATGGCATCGGTGGCATCGCTCGGGTTACATCGAGCGAACCAGGTCGGAGGGAAACATTCCGATCGTCGGTCTCGATGTCATCCGGCGGCGACCGTGACTACCAACGCAACATTCAGGTCGCCGAGCTGAACTCGCTGAGCGCCGCCTTGGCAGTAATCCGGTGGAAGAAGTACATCGGCTACTACCGCGATTACCGCAACGAGCTGCATACGACGTACACCATCGACACCGCCATGCTGACGAACGATCCTGGTTCGAATGGCTGAAGCGCCGATGCAGCATCTTTTCGTCGACGAGATTCCAAGCGAGCTCAGCGCTGGAATCCTGTACGTGTCCGTCCTGTACAAAACGGGCGCGCACCTGTGCCCGTGCGGCTGCCGATGGAGGGTTTCCACCCCGCTGTCGCCCACCCAGTGGTCTATTACCTTCGACGGTGAGACAATCTCGATGGCGCCGTCGATCGGCAACTACAGCCAGCCGTGTCGTTCTCACTACTGGATTTGGCACGACGAGGTGCGTTGGGTTCCGCACGAGTCATCCCTGACCGGGCAACTGAGTCATCGTGGAGCGGCCGATCGGCCAATCGGGGCAGACCAAGCTCGGGACGTCCCGGCGGCCCGGCGATGGCGCATCGGCCGTTCCCCTAGGTGATTCACAGGATCCCTGCTGGTGCGCAAACCGCTTACTTGCTGGGCCTGCGATTGTTCTGATGTCGATTTACGTATCGCTGGTCATGATCCACCTCGCTGCCTCCGATCGGCGAACCAAATGTCATCCGCCGAGCGAACGCAAAGCGACTGACTTAGCCCGCCGGCCCAAGATCGGCCCGGCTACGCTTCTGCGGTGCTTACGCTGCCTCAGTTGGAACGTCACCTTTTCGCTGCGGCGGACATCCTTCGAGGGAAGATGGACGCATCGGAGTTCAAGGAGTACATCTTTGGCGCGTTGTTCTTGAAGCGGGCCTCCGACGTGTTCGACGTCGAACGCGACCGGGTGATTGCCGAGCAGCTCGCCCAGGGCCGCACCGCCGTCGACGCCACCCGGCGTGCCGATGACCGCGACTTTTACACGGAGGCATTCTTCGTGCCAGAGGCGGGACGCTGGTCGAACCTGCAAGCGAACCTGCACCACCAAGTTGGTGATGGACTGAACAAGGCGCTCGGCGCACTCGAACAGGCCAACCCCGCCCTCGAAGGCGTGCTCCAGCACATCGACTTCAACCGCAAGGTCGGCAACACGACGGTGCCCGACAAGAAGTGGCGCGATCTCATCGACCACTTCTCTAAGCACCGTCTGCGCAACGAAGACTTCGAGTTTCCCGATCTCCTCGGTGCCGCCTACGAGTACTTGATCCGTGACTTCGCCGACTCGGCCGGCAAGAAGGGTGGCGAGTTCTACACACCTCGCCAGGTCGTGCAGCTCATGGTCCGTCTCGTCGACCCGCAGGAAGGTATGTCGATTTACGATCCGTGTTCCGGGTCGGGCGGCATGCT
>JAYTKG010000198.1:0-1734 GCA_043730435.1 Acidimicrobiia bacterium
TTTATCCAAAAATTGCGAACTCGGATCGATCAAAGTGCCGCTTTTGTTTGACGTGGAAAGTTACGCCACGGTGCATCATCTGGTGAGCACCGTCAGCGGTCAGTTGCGGGCGGGGCGCGACGCCGTTGATCTGCTGCGCGGCTGTTTTCCCGGCGGCTCGATTACCGGCGCTCCCAAGGCGTCGGCCATGTCCATCATCGCCGAACTCGAAGGCCGACCACGCGGTGTGTACTGCGGTGCCATTGGTGTGCTGGCTCCCGCCGGCCGCGGCGCCCGGGCCACCTTCAGCGTTGCTATTCGCACCGCGGTGATCGACTCGGTAACCCGGCAGCTGACCTATGGCGTCGGTGGCGGCATCACATGGTCATCGGACCCGGTGGCCGAGGATGCCGAGGTGGTGGCCAAGGCCCGCGTGCTTTCCGAACGCCGTCCGCCGATGCAGCTCTTGGAAACGATGTATCTCGGTCCGAACGGCATTCGCAACAGATCATTGCATTTGCAACGACTTCTCGACTCGGCCGCATGGTTCGGCTTTGCCGCCAACGAGACTCTTGTCGCCCAGAAACTCGACGGGCTCGGTACACCGATGGAACCGCACCGGGTGCGACTGCTCCTTGATCGGGCCGGCAACCCGACTGTTGACATGTTCGTGCTCGGCGATGCACCCGCAGTCGTGAATGTCGTGGTCGATTCTCACATCGTGCGGTCCGACGACGTGTTCTGCCTGCACAAAACCACCAACCGGTCGGTCTACGAGGCGGCTCAGGCCCGCCATCCGGGTGCGGACGATGTGATTCTGATCAACGAACGGGGTGAGGTGGTGGAGACCGCTGTTGCCAATCTGCTCTACCGGCTGGGCGATTCGTGGTTCACGCCGCCGCTATCGAGCGGTGGTCTGGACGGCATCGGCCGTGCCATCGAACTTAGGAGCGGTCGGGTGTCCGAACGGGTGCTGTTCGCAGCCGAACTGTCGGCCTGTGACGAGTTGGCGGTGATCAGCTCGCTACGTGGAGTTCGTCCGGCCAAAATCGTTGCAAATGCAATGATTTAGCCGGCACCGAATCCGCCACCGCCTCCGCCCCCGCCCCCGCCACCCGAGAAACCGCCTCCGGAACCTGAGCTGGTGTTGGCTGGCGTCATGGCTGCGGTTGCAGCGGAACCCCACGAACCGGGGAAGTTGTCCATCGAGGTGCCCATGTCGCTGCGCCCACCGATCGGCACCCACCACGGTGCGAAGCCGGGGTTGTTGACCACGCTTGGCAGCCGGATGGCCAGGCCGCTTATGACATGACTGGCCACGCCAAGCACCACTGCGTAAACCAGGAAACGTTCCCAGATGATCAGTGATTCGACTGGGGCATCTTTCATGTTGCTGAAGTCCTCAAGATACTTCTTGAGCGCCTTGGCCTGCGCCTGCTCTTCGGTGCCGGCAGCCGTTCGTTTGCGAAGGGTGGGAAGCAGCGCCAACATCACGACCGCGGCCACCAGGCAAAGCCCACCGATTGGGCTGACGCTACCCACGCGATTCTTCGAGACCTTGATCAGGACGAATCCGGCGATGATCAGCGCAGCAATGATGCCCACCGCCGTCAGCCAGACGCCGGCGCGCCCGGTTTCCACGTAGCCGCGGGCCTTCATGTCGTCGGACACCGCGCTCTTCCAGCCGTTCCAAAACTTGGCCGAGGTGGTCTGGTTGGCTTTGGCCCAATCCTCGAATGCTTGCGACGTGGTCTC
>JAYTKG010000199.1:0-2358 GCA_043730435.1 Acidimicrobiia bacterium
TCACGTTCGTCTCGCCCCGTTCAATCTCCCCGATATGCGCCCGATGCAGGCCGGAGCGGTCCGACAGCTCATCCTGCGACCAACCGTGCTCCGCGCGTAACCGTCGCACAGTCGCCCCGAGCTGGCGATAGAGGGGTTGCGCTGGCACCTCGGCCAGTGTCCGGGTATGCTGTCCAAAACCATACTGGTTATAACCAGCAGGAAACTATGGATGACAGGGTGCAGCGATATCAGAACCTCGTCGGCGCACGAAAGGCGTGTCGATTGTGCAGCAACTGTGGATTGATCAATGCGTCAGAGGTGCGCGGCGGCGAACTCGACTCCGCGCAGATTGGCCCTTGGTCCGGCTGGCTCGGTGACCTGAATGCGCGCGTCATGGTCGTCGGGCAAGATTGGGGAGACCAGCGCGCGTTCGAGAATCAGAGGGGTCACAATTGGCCGGACAGTACGACCACCAGGATGAGCGCGACCAACGGAACCCTCCTAGAGCTCCTAGCCGAAGCGGGAATCGTACCGAAGGTCGGACCGGGCGAATCGTCGGGCGTTTTCCTGACCAACGCCGTCCTTTGCCTCAGAAGAGAGGACGGCTGTCAGAAGCAGCCTCGGTCGCGATGGTTCACGAATTGCCGCACGCATTTCCTAAGACCACAGATCGAACTCATCAACCCTCGAGCTGTTATCTGTCTAGGCGCACGTGCTTACGGGGCGGTGCTTGCCGCTTACGAGCTGCCGTCGGCCGGAAATTGGCCGGTAGCGGTCAACGGCACAGGCATCGCGCTGACGACGGGCGGCCCCGTTGCCTTCGCCGTATATCACTGTAGTCAGGTCAACTTGAACACGCATCGCAAGAAACCCGAGCAGCTCAAGGACTGGAAGCGTATCGGCGAGGCGATGGCGAGAATGTCGAACGGTTGATCTTACTCACGGCGGCGGTTGCCCCGGTGCCCGAACCGGAAGGACGACGCACCTACATAAATGTCCGGCGTTTGAACGCTCTGACATCCGCCGCTGTTAGATTGAACCACTCACCATTCAAGCGTTTCTCGTCGAACCTCGAATGCCAATACGCTTCGATGCCGTTCGGGTCGTCGGTTCGGATGGTGTGAACGGATTCGGTCCTTTCCGGCAATTGCAGCGCGACTTCACGTTCTCGTCGGCCAGCGGCATTGGACTTGCCGATTTTGTAGTAGCGACCCGATTTGAACAGGTAAACGAAACCGATGGCTGGTTCGCTTTCCGGCGTTTCTTCCACTTCGGGTGAATCGGCGGCGCGCTCGGCACACATGGCGATCACGTCCTCCATGTCGCCACGCTTCCGACAATGATCGACGAGTCGAACAGCGACCTGATGTCTGAAGCCGAGACGGTCGAACACTTTCGCGCTCGGAAAGTTCGCATCGGAGCGGCGTTTAAGCTTCAGTTCTCCGGTCACTGGAAAGTGCCCTAGTTCGCGGCATAACTCTGCCAACTTGTCGAGGAGCGTTTCATCAGAGTACGCAGCTTGAAGCGCGTTAGGTGAGAATCCCGCTTCGGTAAGCGCGTCGCCCCATCGACTCCAGTATTTGCCGTGCCAGTCGGATTCTTTGATGCCGGTCTCGTTTTGAAAACGGCGGACACCGAGGGGAATGCCACCGTTGGCCGAAGCTGTCCGGCGAATCTCACCGAGGATGTGGCTCCTTTGCAAGCCCACAGTCTAAACCGGCCGTGGTAAAATCAGCGACAGTTATGGGTATTCTGTCTCCTGACCAACACCTGCCGACGTCGTTTCCGCAATTCAAGGAAGCAGTCGCTGCGGGCACTGTAGTACTCGCGTTCAATGCGCTCTGCCCAGTGCACCACAACCGCAACGAAGAGGGGCCACATATAGAAGCGGCAGACGGAATGCCCTCCCCTGGCCAGCCGTTCGCATTCGGCAGCACCGGCGCGACCCCGCTCGGTTGGGGGGACAACAGCATGGAGGCGTCGAACAGCGTCATTAGGCACTGCCGCGCCTTGCGCGATGCACAGACGCGGCTGGCCGGAACGACCTCGACGGATTCCAGCTGGTTGTTGCTACGCGGCTAGCTGGCCCACGAGACCCCTACGCGGCCCGCGCGATGCGTCCACGCACACTCCCGTACTTCACCTGTTGTTTCGTCAGTACTTCATTTATTTTTCCGTCGGGGACGCCACAACTCCACGCCGCTAGGCCGCCCGCCGAACCGACCCCACTACATTCCACGGGTTTCGAGGGGAGCGCCCGCTGCGCGTCAAGGCCGCAATCCCGTCGGGGACGCCATCGCCACTTCTCAAGCGGAATCGCTTGTGACCAACTGAAAGCAGTAGTGGTTATGGCGGTTCCAATTCTCTCGCCATCCC
>JAYTKG010000200.1:0-20317 GCA_043730435.1 Acidimicrobiia bacterium
GTATGACCGAACACCCGAACCTTCTCGGCTACAGCGGCGCCGTGACGGGGGCGGTGGCGATGGCATTTATCTCCTCGGCCGACGACCAGCGCAGCCGACGCCTCGCTGGCTACATGCTTGTTCCCATCGTGGCCGGCGTCATTGCGTCTGGCTCCCGGTCGGCGCTCATTGGCTTGTTCTTCGGCGGGATAGCGGTATGGCGATATCGACCCAAGTGGAAAAAGGGACGCATGATCGAATCGGTCGTGGCTACCTGTCTGGTCGGTTTGGCCGCAGCTTACGCGGCAGGTGTTCGGCTCAATCGCTCAACCTTCGGTCGGCTGGTTTCTGACCAGTCAAGCCAGCTGTCCGATGTCGAGCGTCGTAATTCGCTGTCTCAATACCGGCAGTGGCTGCTCGACAGCTTTCTGGTTGGGCGAGGATACGAGAATCTCCGACTGGTGCACTCCGCTCCGCTTGCGGTCTACCTGTCCGGCGGTATTTTCGCCCTGCTCGCTGTAGCCACCTGGGTTCGTCTTATCAGTCGAGCGGGCTCAACCTTGCGGTCGACGCCGGACCCAACGCTGCGACTTCTCGGTTGTGCCGGTGTGGCCGGGCTCTGGTCTGCCATCAGTCTTCTGGCGACCCAACCCATGATTTTTCATCGATACGCCATCCTGCCGGCGTCGCTGGTCCTCGCCGCGTACGCCCAGGTAAATCTACGAAACACGGCGCCGCTCACCGAACGCAAACCCAGCCTACGAAGGACGCTATGAAAGCCCTCATTGCCCAGACCACGCAACGCACCCGCGACCACTTGGCCGCGCTCGTACCCGGCGTGGCGCGCCAAGAGGTCGGAATGCGTCGCCGGGCCGCTGTAAAACAGCACTGGGATCTGCATGCCCTCACCATGCTGCCACGACGTTCGGGCCTAGCCGTCGACGCTGGAGCCAACATCGGTATCTACACAAGCGTGTTGGCCGAGCGGTTTGGTGCCGTGTGGTCCTTTGAGCCGAACCCAACGCTGGTACCGAGACTCAAGGCGCTGCGCATCTCGAACGCCTCAATCTTCCCCATGGCGCTCGGCCACGAGACAGGGCGCACCACACTGGCCGTTCCGGTCGTTGATGGCCGCACCATTTCCGGGCTGGGCCATCTCGGCCCCAGCGCCGCCCCGGCTAACCAGTTCGACATCGTGGTCGTCCCGCTCGACTCGCTCTCCCCGCCGCACATCTCGCTGGTGAAGGTTGATGTCGAGGGGTTTGAGGAAAGCATGCTGGCCGGGTCCCAGAGCGTCTTACAGCGAGACCGTCCCGACGTCCTGATTGAAATCGAAGAGCGACACAACCCAGGTGGTGTCGCTCGAGTCGTCACGTTGCTGGCCGCAATGGACTACAAAGGTTGGTTTGGTTTCTCGGGCGAACTCGTCCAGGTTGACGCGTTCGAAAGTCAGACCCATCAAGAGGTGGTCAACGGAAAGGCTGCTCACCCGGGACGCTACGGCCACATGTTCGTGTTTTCGACAGATCCGAAAAGTGAACTGGTCAGCGCAGCGAGGCGCGCGCTAAAGGAGCAGCCAGCATGAAGGTCGTTTGGGTCATTGGAGAGTTGGTGTTTCCTCCAGCCAGCGGACTGTTTCTCTACACGACCGGCTTCCAGACGTCCATCGCAGAACTGCCGGATGTTTCCGTCGTCACCATTGCGACCGTGGTCGGCGGCGTGCCGCCCTGGAAGGTCCGATGTCTCAGCGTCCCAGCGGAACGACGACTGCGGTTGCGGCTCCTCTTGAGGTATCCGGTGATGACCGCCCGCCTACCAGTCCATGCGATGCGAGAGTCGCTCGAAGCGACACTCTCGACCAAAGACGTCGACGTCCTCGTAGTGGAACACGTGAAGAACGGGTGGGTGCTCGACTATATCGGCCGCCACCCTGACCTTCGGCCGCCGGTCGTGGCTTATGTGTCGCACAACGACGAGATCGCTATCTTTCGTGAGTCAGTGACCGATACGAAATCATCGTTGGCGGAACGGCTGGCCAGGGCGATCGACTTCGTGAAGATTCGACGATTGCAGCACCGATTGCTGCGACGTTCTGACGTCGTAACGGCTATTTGCCCGGGGGATGCCACGGCCTTTGCTACCCAGGGTTGCCGCGCCGAGGTCGTCGTGGCCCCTCCCGGTTTCGCACCGGTCGATCCAAAGAAACTCACGTGGACACCGCTTGGCGAAACCCGTCGACGTGTCCTTTTGACCGGCACTTTTCTCTGGCGTCTCAAGCTGCGCAACCTGGTCGAGTTTCTGGAGGCGGCAGCGGAGCCCTTTGCGCTGCACGGTATCGAACTAGCGGTCGTCGGACGGATACCGCTTCGTGAGCTGCAGGATCTGCGTACCCGGTTCCCGTCATGCGAAATCGTTGGTGAGGTCGATTCTGTCGAGCCCTGGCTGGCGCAGGCTCGGGTTGGTGTAATTCCCGAACCGCGTGGCGGTGGATTCAAGATGAAGGCTCTCGATCTGGTCGCAGCGGGTGTGCCGATCGTCGGTATGAGTCGCTCGCTCGACGGGATACCCCTCGTACCGAACGTGGACTACCTGTCCAGCGATGAAATGCCGAGCCTTGTCCAGCAAGTCATCGACCACATCGACGACGTCGAGATGCTCGACCAAATGCGGCACCGCTCGTTTGACGCTTTTTGCGAGAAGCTCGACTGGTCGGTCACCGCCCGGTCCGTCGCCGACGCGTGGGGTCGTGCTCAGCAGCTCGCTGACAACGCCGGAGACTATCGTGATTCCAGAAATACGAGGAAAGCAACGTGACTATTCATCAGTATCTTCAATTGATCAGGCGGCACATTGCCCTCCTCATCTTGCTTCCGGTGCTGTGTGCCGCTGGCGGCTACTTCGGCGCGAAATCCCAGCCGAAGGTCTATCGGGCCACTGCCCACGTGCTGCTCCGACCGAACGATCCGAACGAACGGGTAGGCACCGGCGGCAGCAACGGGATGGAGCTCCTCAGCGCCGATCGCATCGTGCAGGCCCAAGCCGATATCGCTCGTGGACCAGCCGTGCTGCGGCAGGCCGCCGCAGCTATCACCAACACCACCGACCGAGAACTGGAGAAGGTGGTCACCGTGACAGCTATCTCCAACGCCAACCTCCTCTATATCGCTGCCGATGATGAAACTCCCGGCCGATCCGTCGCCCTTGCCAACGGCGTGGCGACCGCATTCATCGAAAACAGGCGGTTGGCCGCCGTCAGCGGTTTGGAACGAGCGATCAACGACATCGAGCGCAAGCTGGTAGCGGTGCAGGTCGATCTGACCAAGCTCTTCAACCCCGACCCGGACGTACCAAAGTCGGCCGAGTTCTTGACGGCGCAGACACAGTTTCAGTCGCTCTCGGTACAGCTCACCCAACTTTCGATAGACAAAGAGTTAAAGCGCGGCGAAGCGGAACTCACCACCGAGGCCTCACTACCAGAAGCGCCGATCAGCCCGAAGCCACTGCGCACTGCTGCGCTCGGCGGACTCGTCGGACTGATCGGCCTTGTTGGTCTCATCCTGCTGAAAGACCGTCTGGACACACGACTCCGCTCACGAGAGGACGCCGAGGAAGCCAGCGGGCTAAGCACATTGGCAGAAGTGCCTTACGATCGGGTCGCGGAAAAAAAGCACATGCGAGTTGCCGCTGAAGACGAACCGTTCGGCCAGGTTGCCGAGTCCGTCCGTTCGCTGCGTGTCTCGCTGCGCTTTCTCGGCCTCGAGCAACCGACCAAGGTCATCCTTATCACGGGCGCGCTTCCCGGCGACGGCAAGTCGACGGTGTCAATCAACCTGGCCCATTCCTACGCCGAAGCGGGTTGGCGAACCCTGCTCGTTTCAGCCGATCTTCGTCGACCGCGTCTCGACGAGATGGCCTCGGTATCCTCCGAACGAGGTCTCGTCGAGTTACTCGATGACATGGCCAACATCGCGGAGTGGCAGCGAGACGAAGCGGCCGGGCGTTCCACCCGTTTGCGTGTCGAGCGACCCGGCACCGGACCGGCCTACATTCTGAGTTGGTGCCACCAAGAGAGCGAGAATTTGTGGCTTCTTCCAGCCGGTCGCCGCATCGACAATCCGGTCGAGATTCTCGGTTCGACCGTGGCCAAAGAATTCTTCGCTCGCGCTGCTCAGGACTTCGACATGGTGATTGTCGATTCCCCGCCGCTGCTCGCCGTGGCCGACGCGGTGGTCCTTTCCCAATTCGTCGATGGCACCATCGTCGTTACCTCGGTGCGGCATACGCAGCGTCACGCCCTCGTCCGCGCTATGGAACTGTTACGCAACGGACAACCGCGAATTCTCGGTCTCGTGCTCAATCGTGTCAAGCACGAGTCCGGCCGCGGTTACCACTACTCGCGAGCATCTGCTTACCCAACCAGCGCGTCGGGCGGCACTTCGGCCGATTCAGCTAGTAGCCGGCCCAATCTGGTTCGACGGCTCACCGGCCGTGGGCGAAATGGGCGCAATGATAGCGCCGCCTGAACCATCGAGATCGATGATGGTCGTCACACCTGGTTCGGGGTAGGCCACGCCGCGGTGGGAGACTACAAGGAGGATGGCCTTCGGGCAGTGCTTCCGGACCGCTGAGAGTGTCAGCCGTTCTGCTGTGCTGTCGAGTTCGCTCGTTGCCTCGTCCAGTATCAGAAGCATCGGATTTCGCACGGCGGCTCGCGCCAGTTGCAGCCTCTGAAGCTCACCGCCCGAGAGTCCGAAACCCTTTCGTCCAATCAGGGTGGCTCGCCCGACGGGAAGCCGGTCAAGGATTTCCTTGATCCCGAAGTCGGCTTCTATCTCGCGCTTTCGCTCGTCGTCATAGGTCCCATCAAGGTAGAGGTTCCACTCGATCGACTCTTCGAAGATCGACGACTGCTGTCCGGCGTAGCCGACGTTAGACCAGTAGTTGAGGTGATCAATGCGGTCCAGTGACATGTTGTTGACCGTCACCTCGCCGCTCGTAGGCCGGAGCAGCCCAAGCACGATTGATAACAGGGTGCTCTTGCCCGCTCCCGACTGGCCGTGTAGCTGATAGACGTTGCCTCTGGTGAATGACGCCGACAGGTCGCGGAGGGTGGGAGCCGATTCGCCGTAGCCGAAGCTGACATTGCACACCCCAATACGATCGATCGTCTCTTCGATCCGTCGGGTCACGCCGTCGGCAGGTTCCGGAATGCGAAGCAGACGGTGGACGGCCTCATGTCCACCCTGCTGCCGGTGTAACTCGGCCAGGGCTCCCATCGATCCAGTGACGGCAGGAACGGCACGGTACAGCACCACCGCGTAGGCCACGATCCAGCTGACCGGTAACCCGACGCTTCGCCCTATGAGCACAACTCCCATGAGGGCCGGAATCATCATCACCGACAGCAGTTGGGGTAACGATGCCCCCATGACATCGGCTCTGAGCGTGAGGTTCCGGATTTCCTTGGACTGGTCGTCGAACCTGGCCACAAAACGTGGCGCAAGTCCGAAGGTAGTGATCGTGAATCGTCCGTCCAGACTGGCCACGGCCGTGTCGTGCAGAGTGTTGTGCTGCACGACCAGGGTGCGTCCGAGCCGCCTGGTCCGCCGGTTGACGATTCGACCAACCACCGCAAACGGGATACCCACGGCGATCAGCACGAGGCTCATCTTCCACGAGATGTACATCAGCACCGAGCCGAACACAAGGGCCGACGTTGATCGTGCTACGAGATCCAGTTGTGCCCTCCGGTATTCCCCGGAACGCCACGTCTCGCCGGTGAGGATGTTGAGGTATTCACCCGTGCGGATCTCTGCTATTTCCGAGTCATGGGCGTCGTAGATACGAGCGTGCAGTTCCATGCGCACCTTATGGGCCCAGTCATTCGTGAGCCGCGAGGAGATGTACAGAGTAAGAAGTTGTACTCCCGCCCGACAGATGATGGCCGAGGCAAGGATGATCACACCCCAACCAAGGCCGAGACGCACGCCGTTTCCTGCGATGCGCACCGATGGTGACGTGTTGCTGTTCAGCGCATCGATCAGGGGAATGAGCAGGCCGATGCCAATATTTTCGAGCGCTACGCCCGCCAACACGAGCGTCACAAAAGCAATAACGTTTTTCGGTCCTGCCATCGACAGCGAGTGCAACGGTCTGAGTGGTCTTGTTGAGGGCTCAGTAGGCACGCTGTGCCATATTATGACGAATAGGAGTGCAGATGGGTGTAGATCGCGAACGAGCGACCCAGGGAAGGAGGCGGACAGGAAGCGGGAATGAGAACGGTGCATCATTTTTTAGAAGGGACGACAGTGCGAAAAACCGAGCTCTGCTCAGTGGTGATCCCCACGTCGAATCGCAAAAACAGGCTGCTTCGCACAATTCGGTCGATTCAAGCTCAGACCTACGAAAACCTTGAAATTCTCGTCAGCAACGACGGCTCTACCGATGGCACGTCGTCGGCAGTGATGGCGCTGAACGACCCAAGAATTGTCCTCGTTTCGAGCGATCATCGAACCGGGGTGTCCGCAGCACGAAACAGGGGAATCGCTGCATCATCGGGTGAGTTCGTAGCTGTCTGTGACGACGACGATTTCTGGGTGCCCGGCAAGCTCGCTGGCCAGATCGAACAGTTACACAAGGACCGGTCGGACTGGGCGTACTGTTTCGAGGTTGTCGTGGATGACAGGCTTCGCCCACTGCACGAGGGACGGCCACTGCCCGGTCCAGACTTCATGAAGCGGATGAGCTCGGGCAATCCGATTCCGGGAGGGTGCTCGGGCGTGGTCGCTCGTCGGAGCCTGCTCGATGAAACCGGCTGGTTCGATCCCGAATTCTCGATGTTCGCCGATTGGGAACTGTGGGTCCGGTTCGCCGCCGTAAGCGAACCTTCGCTCTGGCCCTTTCCCGGAGTTCTTTACGTGGTGCACCCGTCGCAGATGACTCGTGACATGCGCACCGTAGATGAAGAGTTTCGCCGGTTTCTCAGCAGAATCGAGCCGCACCGTCGCGCCCATGGCCATCTCACGATTGAACCGATCTACCTGTGGATGGGGACGAAGCAGTGGCAGTCAGGGCGCCGCCTAGATGCCGTGCGCATGTTGATGATGAACAAGACCCTCCGCCAACGTAGAGCCGGCGCGTACGTAGTCGCCGTACGCGCAGCCGGAGAGCTCGGCATTCACCGACGGCGCTCCGTTGGAAGCGACGCCTTGGCTGCAGTCGATTCAGTCCGGACTCTCCTTCACCATGAGCCTGGGGTGGGCATCGAACAAACACCGTGGCCGATCCCAACCGGGCCTGAGTATTCTCGAACCGTGGCAGGATCGATAGATCAGCGGTCGCAGGAAGACAGAGCGACATGATCGGGTCGGGATTGGATACGGCAGTCATCGTTTGCACCTATAAGCGCCCCGATCTGCTCGATCGGACGGTGCGTCGAGTGTTTGCCCAGGAGGACTACGACCGACAATTTGTTGTCGTCGTTGATGACGGCAGTGCCGACGAGGGTCGAACCGAAGCGGCTCTTACGGTGCTCAAGCGTGACTTTTCGGACCGGCTGATCGTCGTATGCCACGGCCAGAACCGCGGTGTCGCAACCGCTCGCACCACCGGGGTAGAGGTCGCCGTCGGGCAGGGGGCGTCCATTGTCTGCTTTCATGACGACGACGACTATTAGCCCCCGAATCGGCTTGCGCTCGGTGCCGGGCCGTTCCAAGATCCGACGACCGCCCTGACATACGGCGAGCAGCATCGAATCGACGATTCGGTCCACCAGACCGGTGACATCAACGTCGTGTGGTCGTCCCGGTCGGTCGGGTACCGCCGAGCCATCTTCGATGGGTTGATGCGCGGCCGGGCCTATCTCCCGTTTCAGACTGTCATGCTCCGTGCCGAGCTATGTAGTCGACTGATCCCGTTCAAGCCGGTGAGGGAGAGCGAGGACGTCGACTTTGCGTTGCGGGCCATGGGTCTCATCCACCATTCCCCAAACCTTCGTGCGGTGCATGTGCCTCAGGTTTTGGCGTACTACGTGACCTCACCCGACTCCCTTTCACAGACCGACGAGAACAACCGCATGCGCGAGAGGGTGCACCGAGAGATACTTGCCGAACATGTTCCGCGCCAGGTTGTCGACGTGATGTTCGCCTTCTCGAACCGCATCCTGCGGCGTGTGGGCGTGCGGCTCGGCAAGGCTCGCAAACGGGTGCGACCGCCGGACTGAACGCCCGCTCCACACCATCCAAGGGCGGCTAAACTTCTTCGTCCTCCAGTTTCCGCTGCTTTGCGTCCACATTGCTGACCGCAGCGTTGTCGGGTTGCGCGTCACCGACATCGGTAGGACTCACCGGGCCTTGAGAGTTCTGTCCGAGATCCTCGGCATGCTCCACGAGGCGCTCGATCTGCTGGGCGGCGTCCTCGGATCGAGCGTCGATCGTTGCGGCCTCCGCGTCTATCGGATCGACCTGCTCCTCGCCTGCGCCCTTGGCGTCGAAACCATCGTTGTGATCAGTTGGCTTGCTTGTCATAACCAGCTCATACCCAAAACAGCCCGGCGACAGACGCGCCGGGCCGTGACATCGAGACTCTTGAACCTTCGTACCGCAACCCCGGCGACGAAAAGTCGTCACCGGAGGTTGCGGGCGTGAAGCTGTCGACTAGTGGTCGTGGCTGTCGGAGTCTCCGGCGTGTGAGTAGCCGTCGCCCGAGTCACCGTCGTGCGAGTAGCTGTCGTCCGAGTCACCGTCGTGCGAATCCTTGTGCCCGTCGCCGTCGTGTGAGCCGACGTCAATCGGGGCCAATTGCCCGCGGATCGCCCCGTCCGGAAATTCGCCGGTATGTACGTTGACATAATAGGCGGACGGGTTCATCAAGATGTCCTGCACGATGCTGGCGGGCTCACCAGCCATACCGAGCCGCGGGAACTTGCCAGCTTCTCCTTCGGTGAGGCAATCGGCGGCGTCACCTCCCACCGGGAAGGCGAGGTTGGCGACAATTGGCCCGTTGGTGCCCTTGGCTCCGCGATGAATGTGGGCCATTCCGGTCTTACCGGCCACGAATGTCAGATCGATCTTCGATGCGGTGACGATGTAGCACAGCGTGGCCGGGTCGCCGTCGATTCCGAACGCGTACGCCTCGCCGCGGCCGTTGCGGTCGCCGACGAATTTCTTCGACCCGTCAGCAGCGACTTCGTTTCGACCGTTGAGTTGGTTGTTCAGCACGGTGTTGAGGTGACCGGCGCTGGCGGAACCAGCCAACCCGACAGCACCGCCAACACTGAGCGCAAGCGTGGCCGCTACAGCAGAGCGGCGTTTGGACGATTTGATCATGATTGCCTCCTTGGGTTTGTTGAACAAATCTTTATTCGAAGCAGATGGCTTGACGGATTAGTCGAAACCAAAATTCTTTCTCGTTCTTCGGTGCCGCCCTTGGTTCATGTACGTTCCTTTATCGATGGGTTTAGGACTGCCCGCACACGGGTAAAAACATGGGTGGATTTCGCTCCTGACAACAGGGAACTTCGGGAACGTGGGCGGGTGAACGGCACGGTCGAGTTTCTTGCGTCTTACTCATGGCGACTGTTGGTGATCTCTGCCGTCGCAGGTTTACTCCTCGTCCTCGTCGGACGCCTCCAGGTCGTGCTCATCGCTCTGGTCGTGACGCTGTTTCTCACGCGGATACTTTCGGGACCGGCACAGTTTTTGCGGACTCATCGGTGGCCACCGGCCATTGCCGCCATCGTTGTGCTTGCGGGTTTCATCATCGCCATTGCATGCGCGCTAACCCTCTTCGGCATAGCTGCGTGGCGACAGTCACGTGACATCGGACCCACTGTCACCAATGCACTCAATGACATCGAGTCGTGGCTGGTAACCGACAGCCCGTTCGATCTCGAACCGTCCGACATCGACGCGTTTCGCGCCAACGTCGGCTCGACAATTCGCGAAAGGTTCAGCTCCTACGGTGGAACAATCGTGTCCGGCGCTTTGGCAACCGTCGAGATCGTTCTCGCCGGTTTGCTTGGTGTCATCCTTACGTTTTTCGCGCTGAAGGACGGGACGCACATTCGCTCATGGGCAATCGGCCTCCTGCCGCAGAGCCATGCTGAGCGGGTGGCTCGAATGGGCAACCGTGCGTGGCAGACAGTGGGCGCGTACCTGCGAGGTGCCGCACTGCTAGGCGTGGTCGAAGGCGCAATATCGGGTCTTACGCTGCTGCTTGTCGGGGCAGAGTTAGCCCTGCCGGTCGCT
This sequence comes from Acidimicrobiia bacterium, assembly GCA_043730435.1. Lineage (GTDB taxonomy): Bacteria > Actinomycetota > Acidimicrobiia > Acidimicrobiales > Ilumatobacteraceae > JANMCE01. The sequence continues at coordinate 10,227 of JAYTKG010000200.1, forward strand.
GGCATCACGTTCCTGCTGGCGTTCGTGCCGTTCGTTGGTGCCATCGTGGCCGGTGTGCTTGCGGTACTCGTGGCCATCTCGACCGCTGGAGTGAACCAAGCGATCATCGTTGCGGTCGTGGCCATCATTGTGCAGCAGCTGGACGGTGATCTGCTTGGTCCGGTGATCTACGGAAAGGCGTTGTCGCTCCACCCCGTTGCAGTGCTGCTTGCAATCGTGACGGGAACTGCGTTGTTTGGAATTGCGGGAAGCATTCTGGCGGTCCCCGTCGTGGCCGTCGCGGTCAACGTTACGAACGAGGCGAGAACACGAACAACGACCGTCGAGCATGTAGCCGATGACCCCTGATTCAGGTCATAGCCATTGGGTCACTGACGCGACCCCAGAACTGTGAGAGCCCAAGCCACGATCCAGAGGTGTGTCGCAGTAAGGCCAACACGCTGAAAGAGACCCCGTTGTGCGGTAACGGTGGCCAGCACAAGCGTGAGCACGGTGATCCCACAGCAAGCTACGCCCACCCAAGCGAGAGCGCGTTGTCCCCTTTGCACAAAATATGGTGCCGCCAGCAACGGTATCGACGCTAACGAAATGTACCCAGCTACGGCGAAGACCCCATGCCAGGCGTCGCCCGTTGCCGATCGACCGAGAGGGGCCGCCGCCACTCCCAACGTTGCGAGCCCGGTAGCGACAGCGCCCATCCAAGCCCGACCAGGCACCGCAGCACGCATGGCCGCGCCGAAGAGCGGCACGCCAATCCCGAAGCCCACGAATCCGGCCGACATCAAACCTCGCGTGTCTGTTCCGATTGCCGCGAGCCGACTGATCGGATCATGAACCGGCGAGTAGCGGGCGGTGGTAACAGCACCGCCGACCACCCATGCACCCAGAAACGTGATGGGACCGACGACGCCTCCCCAGGTCGCTCGTCGGCACACGCCCCGAGGCACCGATTCAGTTGTGTTCACTGAGCTGCAGCCCGAGGTCCCGAAGCCCCGATTGAACCCTGGTAGCCATGACTGGCACTGATAATTGCAGGGCTTGGGCCGAGGTCTCAGAGTGGCTGTCGCCATGCGCAACAAACAGAACCGCTTGGCGGTCAGCTTGACTGAGGCTGGCAAGAGCGGATTCAAGACTCTCGAACGATCTGCTCGCATCAGCCTCGCGACCATGAAGGGCCATCGTCACAAAACGGTCGCTCGTCGCCAGTAGCGCCGTGCGGACCGAGAGGCGGTTGGCCGCCGGCGTATCCCCACAGAAGAATGCAACAAACACGTCGCGAGTGATCGCCTCAGCCCGAGCTGGGCCAACCATGCCACGGACATAGGCGTAAACGGCACCACCATGTTCGTCATAACAGCGGCCGATGTTGTCCCACTGTTCCGCCACGTTAATCCCCTGTCCGAACATGCTCACCTGCACGTTTCCAGGCTTGTACCCGCCGGAACGTGACGTCAAACATACTTTTTCGACGTTCGGAGACTACCTGCTGCGGGCGGGGCTTGTGCGCGCGACGGCTCCTCTAACACTCGTCTGTTTGGCGCTCGGCCGGTAACGTGGTGGCGATGGCCGGCCCACTTACTTTGAGCGTCGGGGCGCACGCCAGCTCCCTTGGTCCTATGCGCAAGGTCTTGCGGGCATGGCTTACTGATGTAGGAGCCGACCAAATCGCGGACGTCGTCCTAGCAGTTGATGAGGCCGTTGCCAACGCTATCGAGCATTCCGGACTCGGCTATCACGGCGAAATCACCGTCGAGGCATACGTCGTCGGAACCATCGTCCACATCGAGGTCTGCGATCACGGTGTCTGGAAAGAACCGACGTTCGACGATACTCGCGGTCGGGGTTTGATCATCATGAACGCGGTGATGGATGCAGTGTCGATTGAGCACCGCGTCAACGACACTCGCATCGTCATGTCGCGTCAACTCCGTAACCGGCCGTTTGAGCCCAGGCATGTTCCCTGACGGCGAGAGCAAAATGCGTTTGGCGCCTGCCGTCGACGGGTAGTGACGCCGCATGGCTACGAAACGACCAGTCTCCGCAAACGACAAGAAGCAATCGCCCTCCAAGCGCACTGCTCGCCCAACAACCGACGAATCAGTTGGCGAAGGCGGAGAACTTCATCAGAAGGCTAATGGAGCGGGGGCAAGCCTGACGACCAACTTTGGTGTGCCCCTGTCCGACAATCAGAACTCGTTGCGGTTCGGCGAACGCGGACCGACCCTCCTAGAGGACTTCGCGCTTCGTGAAAAGATCTTCCACTTCGATCATGAGAGAATTCCGGAGCGGATCGTGCACGCTCGCGGGTCGGGGGCACACGGTTTCTTCGAATGCACTGCACCAATCCCACGCTTGACGAAAGCTGGCCTGCTGCAAAAGAAGGGCGAACGGGTTCCGGTGTTCTGTCGTTTTTCAACCGTGGCCGGTGGAGCAGGCTCGGTCGACACCCCACGCGATGTGCGCGGCTTCGCGGTCAAGTTCTATACGCAGCAGGGCAACTGGGATCTTGTCGGCAACAACATTCCCGTCTTCTTCATCCAAGACGCAATCAAGTTCCCCGATCTCGTCCACTCGGTGAAAATGGAAGCCAACTCCGGTTACCCGCAGGCCGCGTCCGCACACGACACGTTCTGGGATTTTGTTTCGCTGATGCCCGAAGCATCACACATGGTGATGTGGGCGATGTCGGACCGCGGCGTCCCACGGTCACTGCGAATGATGGACGGCTTCGGCGTGCACACGTTCCGCTTCGTTAACGCCGAAAACGTCTCGACCTTCGTGAAATTTCACTGGCGTCCAAGGCTGGGCATTCAGTCAACCCTGTGGGACGAAGCGGTGAAACTGGCCGGCGCCGACCCCGACTTTCACCGTCGTGACTTGCACGAGGCGATCGAGTCTGGCAACTACCCGGAATGGGATCTGGCCGTGCAAGTCTTCGACGAACAGCTCGCCGACAGCCTTCCCTATGACGTGCTTGACGCCACCAAACTCATACCCGAAGAAGTGGTACCGCTGCAGGTCGTCGGCCGCCTGGTCCTCGACCGCAACCCTGACAACTTCTTCGCCGAAACCGAACAGGTGGCCTTCCTGCCAACCAACATCGTTCCCGGTATCGAGTTCTCGAACGATCCCCTTCTCCAAGGCCGCCTGTTCAGCTACCTGGACACGCAGAAGTCACGGCTTGGCACCACCAACTTTCACCAAATCCCCATCAACGCACCCAAGTGCCCGTTCGCCAACTTCGAACGTGACGGCATGATGCAAACCCAGGTGCCGACGGGGCGGGCCAACTACGAGCCAAACAGCTTGTCGGTGGCTGGCGAACCTGGCGGACCACGCGAGTCGGCAGGTGGCTTTGCAACCTACCCGGACAGCGATGGCCGTGCGACGGCCGTCGCAACCGGCAAAGTACGTCGTCGGTCCGAATCGTTCGCCGACCACTTCAGCCAGGCGCGAATGTTCTACCGCAGCCAACTCGGTCCCGAACAAGCCCATATCGCCTCGGCGCTGGTGTTCGAGCTTTCCAAAGTGAAGCTGGAGCATGTCCGTAATCGCGTCCTCGCCAACCTGCAGAACGTCGACACGGATCTGGCGACTCGGGTCGCCGCTGGTCTTGGCACGAAGCTTCCTACGCCTTCCGCACTCGCCGTCGAGCCGATAGACCTTCCTCTTGCGCCGTCGCTGTCGATCATGGGGAGGGCGAAGCCCACGTTGGTCGGCCGCTCGGTCGGAATCCTGTTCTCTGACGGTTCGGCGCGCGCAGATGTTCTTCGCGTCAAAGGTCAGGTGGAATCCGCTGGCGGTCGTGCCGTCCTTGTTGCACCAAGGCTCGCAGGCATTGAGACAAAGGGTGGCCCTTTGAACGCCGACGCTCAACTGGCGGGTTCCCCGTCCGTTATTTTCGACGCAGTCGCACTCGTTCTCACGAGCAGTGCAGCAACCGAGTTGTGTGGCGATGCTGGCGCTGTTCAGTTCGTCACCGATGCCTACTGCCACCTCAAAGCAATCGGCCACACTGCCGGCGCACAACCGCTTCTAGACCGGGCCGGCGCCCACCCGACCGCTGGTGTCACCGCACTCGATGACGCGTTTATTGCCGCTGCAGGCCATCGCTTCTACGACCGAGAGCCGAGCGTGCGTTCACTTGCGTGACGTTCGTGCTGACTTAGGCGGGTTGCCAGCGTGCACACACCACGACTATGTCATCCTCCGGCGCGGCGTCGGCTGTCATTTCTTGGACGAGGCGAGCTGCCACAGCTTCTAAGTCGACCGCTAGAGCGTGTCGAGAGGCCAGGTCTGACAAACGTTGAAGCCCCACCGACAAGCTCTCGCCGCGCCGCTCAATAAGTCCATCTGAGTACATCACAATCGTTGAGCCAGCCGTCAGCACAATTGAAGCCTCGCCGTAGTGGTCCACCCGCGACGATTCCATCGGTGGAGCAAGCGCCTTATCGAGCCACACCGTGGATCCGTCAGGTTGTACGAGCAGCGGCGGGGGATGTCCCGCCAAGCTGTACGTGGCCGTTCCGGTCTCGGTGTCGATGACGACGCAACCAGCGGTAGCAAATGTATGTCCGTGGTTCCGGACGCAATGCGCATAGGCGTTCAGCATGTCGGCGGGATGAGGGTGCATGAGTGGAGCGAGCGCAGCCGCCCCGTTCCGCAGTTGTCCCATAACTGTCGCAGCTTTGATGTCGTGGCCGACGACGTCGCCAACTACAACGCCAACATGTCGGCCCGCCCACTCGAACGAGTCGTACCAGTCTCCGCCGAACCGTTCTTGAGAAGAGGTCGATTCCGGTTTCTCTTGGCGGGCGCTGCGTAACTCTGATAATCGGAATGGAACACGACCTGGTCACCGGCGAGGCACACCTGAAAGCACATGTATCCATCGAGGACTTGGCGATGCAACAGACGTTCCAGGGCGGACCCGACGCCGTCTACTACCGAAACCTGACCGATGCCGACTTCTTGGCAGCCTTCAACTTGGAAGGTTGGTTCGCCGGTTTCCACTTTATGCTGTGCCCCAACGCTCAAGATCTCTACTTCTGGGGCATCGTTCGCAGCGGGCAGCCGACCGTTGCCGAATGCGACGCGATACGAAGCCGTGTTCTGAGTATCGACGCCCACCTCGGGTCGGTCAACGGGAGCGTGACGATCTCGCACTACGCCAGTGCGGTGGGTTTCGTACCGAGAGGGGTCGTTCCCTACGACTATGTCGCTTCGGGTGCAGCGGCAACTTCGTCGTTGGTGCGCCCCGATTTCACTGAGTGCGGGTGAGCTTCCGGATCCCAGCCCTTGACCGCGTGGTCGTCGTGTTTGTGGATCAGCAGCCACTGCTCACGTGACCCGATTGGTCCGCGCCGCACCAGTGCGAACCGCCCGGCAAGCTTGTGTCCGGTGAGATCGAAATGCAGGTCGCCATTGGCGACCGCATCGAGCGGGTCGATGCCCGGTTCGACACTCCACGTGCCCCAGTCCCACACGATCACGTCACCGCCTCCGTACTCGCCGGCAGGGATCACCCCCTCGAAATCGAAGTAGTCGAGCGGGTGGTCTTCGACGTGAATGGCCATTCTGCGCACATCGGGGTTGACCGTCGGCCCTTTCGGCACCGCCCAACTCAGCAGCACGCCAGCCGCTTCAAGCCGCAAGTCATAATGCAGTTGCCGAGCGCGGTGCCGTTGCACCACGAACCGCCACCCATCCGATTTCGGTGGCTCACTGATGACATCGCCCGATGGCTCAGGCGTGACCGAGAAGTCGCGCTTCTTGCGATAGGTCGCAAGCCGATCAGCACGAATGGAAGCCACGACCGATTTCTACCCGGACCGTCACACCGTCACACCATCGGCGGCTTCTCAGACAGCACCGGCCTCGACGGCGGTAGCACCGTTTCATGGAGGCCTTCCCCACCGGTGGATTATGCCGCAAGCTTGAAATTACGTGGTGCTTGCGGAGTTAAGTGATCGCCCAGAGAACCGGGCTCGGTTCAGCGAACTCGGTCAACAGCTGGGGTGGGAAAAGAGCCGTGTTTCGCATCACATCGCTCGCATGGAAAAACGTGGTCTGGTCGAACGCGTGAAGTGCGTGACGGACTTACGGGGCGCGTTTATTGCTATCACCGACGCCGGTCGTGCAGCGATTTCGGCGGCGGCGCCAGCACATGTCGAAACGGTGCGCCGCCATTGTATCGACTTGCTCACTCCTCAACAGTTGAAGACCCTCGCTTGTCATCGATAGCGAGCCCATCAGTGCGCGGAGATGGCGAGGATCGCTTTCGGTCTCGGGATGGAACGACCGAAGTCGCTCCACGCTTGGGTGAAGCGGTTGTGCTCGAGGGTGTTTCTCGGGCTTCCGTCTCCAACGAACACCGCAGGCATGATCGAACCTTCGGCGGTCATGCAAGATCTCCGGCGAGCTCGGAGAGCCACGCCGACAGCGCTGCCACGACGGGCGGCGTGAGCGAGTGTCCGACCGGGTCACGACGGGCCACTGTTTTCGCGCCGGATTCGACGGTGAGGTACTGCCACGTTCGAGCTTGGAGGTCGGCCGGAATCACGGTGTCGTGCAGCCCGTGCGCAAGGAAGGTGTGCACACCCGCGAGATGCTGAGGCGTCGTTGGGACACCGGCCTCGAACGGCAACGTGCCGTTCAGAATGGCGGTGCCCGTAAAGCGATTGGGGTCAGCCAGCATCAGACCGCCAGCGAAGGCGGCACCACCACTGAACCCCACCAAGAATACCGGCCGGTCAGCGGTGGCTGCCGCGTCGAGCCACGTTCGAAACCACGCCATGGTGGCAGCAAGCGAACCCGCTAACGGTCGGCCTATCCCCCGGTTCTCGAACCAAGCGAACCCTCCGCCCTCTGCTATCGGAGCCCGAACCGCCGTGTATGCGAGGTCGGTTGGGAGGTGGTCAGCCAGACCAATGATGTCGGATGCGTCCGACCCCCGGCCATGCAGCAGCACGACGAGCGGTTGGTCTTGTGATCCTCTGCTGATGATGACCGGTGGCAGAAAGGACGGCGTTGGGTTACTCATATTTGCTCCTGGGGAAGATGGCGGGGCGTCTGGAACGACACTTTGCCGCTCGCTCGGAGGTGAGACGAGCGGCCCGGGGCCGTTATCAGGCAAGACCGATTTGTTTGGCATAGGAGGCGTTGTGCCCAGCTCTCGCAGTTCGACGAACATTGGTCCCCGAGAACAGTGACGACCTTCAACGGCCATGACGTGATGGTGGTCAAGGTCAAGGGCGAGTTCACTTGGCATAGCCACGACAACACCGATGACTTCTCCTCTTGCTATCCGGTCGCATCGTGACCCGTCTACCTCCGCACAACGTGTCGAGATCTGACCCCGCCCAGACGGACGTGCCGTTCTACCGAAGGTAGCGGAGGCGTACGACGCCGCTGTTGAATCGATGCTCGTCGAGGAGTTCGAGGTCGGCGCGCGTTCGTCCTCGGTCCAGCCGTCGATGGACATGTCCGACGCGTAGATCAGCTTGGCCATCAGGGGCGAGTAAACGTGACGTTTGAGGTCGACTCGTACGCTCATGAGCACCTTCCTTTCAAAGTGATTGCGAAGCTCTGTTGGCAGGGCGAGATCGTCAAGAAGCAACAGGGGGACGACCTCAGTCGTACGGCGCGCGGTCGGGGTTTTCATCGATGTCCATGTCCTCGAACTCGCCGATGCTGTAGCCGCGCGGGGTCGGCGCGGTGAGGGCCGCGCTTAGCCGATTGGACAGAAGAGCGGCCTCGTCAAGGTTCAGCACGAAGATGTCGGGCTCTGCGTTCGGTACGAGTGGCGCAAGACCGAGCAGCAGCATCGTTTGGCCGGATTTCGAGAGGCCTTTGGTGACCGTGACGACATCAGCAAGAGAGCCGCGCCGACTTGTTCGTCCGTCATCAAGACTAACGGTTGGCCGCCAACCTGCCCGGGCCTCCTCATACTGCTCGATTGCCCAGACCGCGTGTTGGCGCTCGGCTATGAGTTGCGCTCGAGTCGCTGAGTGCAGGAAGTCTGGCGACGCGATGCGAAACCGATCGTCGAAGCGACAGAACCAGTCGTAGTCATCGTCATCTTTGTACACCGCCTCGAACCTGGCTGCCGTTACCAGTCGGTGCGCCGGGTCACCTGCCGATGACGAACCGAACCACGCGCCGACGTCTTTGGCACGCAGCTGACCCTCGGCCCGCCCGATGCGATCGTTCGCTGCAAGAACAGCGTGGGCAAGTCCGGCGGCGAAACGCACCGGCGACGACGTCTTCCGGATCAGTGTGGGGTTGTTCAGTAAAGCCCGAGCGAACAAGCGGCGACCGATGGTGCGGTACTCGACATCAAGCCAGAGATCGCACTGCTCGTCGAACAGTGCAATGACCGTGGACACGAAGGGGCCGTTACCCTCGTCAACATCGCCGGCGGCGAACGCTTCATCCTCCAGCGGTTTGTCGTGCAGCGATACGAGAGATCCGAGACCGCCGACTCTGCGCGCAAGATCTCGGACAAGCTTGCCCCACGAGTTTTCCTGGTTGACAGTTCGGCGTAGAACCTCTGTTCCGATGGCTGTGGCCTTGGGCGAGGAGATGTGCTCCCTCACGATATGGAGCGGCGGTTGTTTGGTGGTCCCCATGCCCCAGACCATACCGAGGGGGTGCGCGATAGTTCTCCGGAGCAATGGGCGCTCTCGCCCGTTGGCTACCCGCCGACGTATCCCGGCGCACGACCTATGATTGAAGGGTGGCTTCCTCCGAAGATCTGAGAGCGACGATGATTGCCCTACTTCGGTCAAGTGGAGCCGGGTTCGCGCTGGTGTTTGGCAGCCATGGTCGGGGTACTGCGGGGCCTTCGTCCGATTTGGATATTGGCGCTTGGTGGGCCCAAGATGCTCCGCTGCCATGGGAGCTTGAGCTGCCCGCGGGAGTTGATCTCGTTGACGTAAACCGCGTTCCTCTCGAAGTCGCCGGGCGCATCGCGTGCGAAGGCCAAGTTCTCTTCGACGACAATCCGAACGAACGAGTCCAGTGGGTCGCCACAACCCGCAAAGTGTGGCTCGACGAGCGCTATCGGTTCGAACGATCGCACCGCGAATTTCTTGAGGCGGCTGCGCATGGTCGATGAGGGTCGCGCCGCTCGACTCCTGCGCGGCATTGCTGAACGCGTCGATAGACTGGCACACGCATCGGACCATCGAAACACGGACAGTGAATCGCTGTGGCTCGATGGCGTGAAGTATCTGTTTGTCACAGCCATCGAGGGAAGCGTTGACCTGGCTCACCACATTATTTCGTCGGAATCGTGGGGTTCCCCCGATACCAACGCTGCGGCGATACGCCTACTCGGTGTTCACGGAGTCGTCTCAGCAGAGATAGCCGCAAGTGTCTCCAATGCCGTTGGCTTTCGGAACATCTTGGTGCACCAGTACGCGAAAGTCGACGACGAAATCGTGACGGACGCACTGGACAACCTGGATGATCTCCGTGCCTTCGTATCGCAAGCGAGCGCTTGGGTCATCGCCCAGCGACCAGACGGCCAGCGCTGAGTACTCGAACCCGGCCGGGTTCACGACGGGCGGGGTCTGAGCCTCCCAGTCGAGGAGATCTTTGTCGTCGGTGACGATGTAGTCCGCATTCTCCCGTCGAGCGAGCGCCACGATGTAGTCGTCATCGGCGTCTCGGGTGATCCCTTCGCCCGATTCAGGATCGGCAGCACATGAGCGAGAGCTTCGATTGACTCGATGTACGCCTGGGCCGTGGCAAGATCGATCGCCGCATTCGAGGCCGGGTCAGGAGAATGTCTCGAATCTCATCGATGATGCCGACACAGACGACAACCTCGAAGTTGGCGCCATCGAGCCAAGCCTGAACGATGCGATGCGGCTTCCCCTTCTGGATCGCTGCCGACACGAAAACGTTTGGCGTCGAGCACGACCTTTATGAGCGCGGGCTACCGCTGGCGGCGCGCACGTCGGGATGCAGCGACCTCTTCGACGGCGGCGGCAATTGCCTCGGCCTCGGTGAGGTCGTCTTTCTTCGCCACATTGCGGGACGAATGCCACACGCGGCAACATCGACGTGGTCCTCACGGTGGTCTG